>CALXWN010000035.1:0-9413 GCA_944392415.1 uncultured Clostridia bacterium
TCGGTGTTTTATTATTATTCTCACAAAAATAGAGATAGTATGTAAAACTTGCACTACCTCTATTTTCTTTATTATTTCGTTTTATTTTTAAACACTATATTTACTCTATCAACTAAATCTTTATTTGTTTTTGTTGCCATCATTTGAGATAGAAGTTGTTCTACAACCTCTGCTTGTGGCATAGTTGACATTGCCTTTCTTAAAGAGTAAACAGCACTTAATTCTTCTTTAGTTAATAGTAAATCTTCCCTTCTTGTACCAGATTTATTTATATCTATTGCAGGGAATATACGTTTTTCTGAAAGTGATCTATCAAGTACAACTTCCATATTACCTGTTCCTTTGAATTCTTCAAATACAACATCATCCATTCTACTACCTGTTTCAACTAAAGCAGTAGCTAAGATTGTTAAGCTTCCTCCATTTTCGATTTTTCTTGCTGCCCCAAAGAATTTTTTAGGTTTATGTAATGCTGCCGGGTCTAAACCTCCAGATAAAGTTCTTCCTGAAGAAGGTATTGTTAAGTTATATGCTCTTGCCAATCTCGTAATGCTATCTAGTAATATAACAACATCTTTTTGTTGTTCAACTAATCTTTTTGCTCTTTCTAATACCATTTCGGCAACTTTTGCATGATGTTCTGGTAATTCATCAAATGTAGAGTAAATTACATCTCCTTTTATAGATCTTTTCATATCTGTAACTTCCTCTGGTCTTTCATCTATTAAAAGCACTATAAGCTCTACCTCTGGATTATTAGTTGAAATACTGTTTGCTATTTTTTTGATTAATGTAGTTTTACCAACTTTAGGTGGAGCAACTATCATTCCTCTTTGTCCCTTACCAATTGGGCATATTAAATCAATCATTCTTGTTGCATATTCATTTGGAGTTGTTTCTAGCTTTATTTTTTCATATGGATAAATTGGTATTAAATCATCAAATTTCTTCCTTCTATATGCTTCTTCTGGTGGTTGACCATTTACTTCTCCAACATAAATTAGTGCTGGGAACTTTTCACCTTCTTTTGGTGTTCTTGTAATACCCTTGATTTTATCTCCATTATCTAATCTAAAACGTCTTATTTGTACCGGTGAAATGTATATATCATCAGGTGTAGACAAATAATTTTTTCCTCTTAAAAAGCCATATCCATCTGGTAGAATTTCTAATATACCTTCTGAAATTCTATCATCAGGACTTGTTAATTTATATCCATCAACATATCTAACTTCTGTTTCTTGAACACCTACATCTTGCTCAGTGCTTTCCTCTGATATATCATAATCTTGTTCACTATTATAAATTTTATTATCTTCTTTGCTTAATATGCTTTCTCTTGTTTTTACATTAGTATCGTTTGAAATATCGTTATTTTCATTAGATGATAACATTGTAATTAATTCATCCTTTTTTAATTTTGATACTGACTTTATTCCTCTTTCTTTTGCTAATTGTCTTAGCTCTACAAGAGTACACTCTTCTAAATTCATATTGTTTCCTTTCTTAAGAATAAGATAATAAATAAAAATAATTATTATTCAAATTCTTTTTAATTGATTATAGATTTTTAAAGATATAAGTATTATCTTAGGTATGTAAATATTTTTGATAATTTAACTAGAAAATTTAAGATAAAAATAATTTTGAAAATCTACATGTTTATATTATACAATATATTACAAAATTTGTAAATAGATTTTGGTAATTTCTTACATATTAAAATATTATTATTCACAGATTAGATTTTACTACTAAAGCTATGAATAATAACATTTATTTATTAATATCAATATAAACTCTTTCATTTGGCAAGTACATGTCAAGTTGTTCTCTTGCCTGTTCTTCAACATAATCAGTTGAATTTAAATCTTGAATAGTTTTGTTTAATTCAGCCTGTTCTTCTTTTGCAGACTCAATTTGACTCTCATATTGTTTACTTTCAGTAGCATATGAATTTAGAGTGCTTTGTTGTGTAATGAATATATGTATAACATATATTGAAATTAAAACTATAAATGCATATTTAAGAAATTTTTTCATAAGTATCCTATCTTTCTAAAATTAAATAATAGATATTTTATTTATTAATTTTGCTAATTATATAGCTATAAAAAGTCCATAAATAAAACACCTATTATATTATTCTACATAATTTGCTAAAATCCTCTTTAATTTTCGACTTTTTTCTTCATTTTTTTAGAATTTCTATTTAAGTTTTTCTTAAAGTTGTTTAAATTTATACACATAATGCATTTTACTTTTTTATTTATTTTAAGAAATAATTTAAGTGGAATAAGTAATATGCTTATTAACTTTTTTACAATTGCTTTTAAAAAACTTAGTACATGTACCGAAATATTCATAAAATATTTGCTTAAAGTAAAATAATAAGCTATTCCTCCTAAGCAAATTGCTATAAACATAAAAAAGCGTATTTCTCCTGAACTTAAAATAAATATTAAATAAATTAGAAATGTTGCTACTAATATCCAAAATATTGTATCTTCTATGTATGTGACAAAATCTGGAGTTTTTACTGTTTTTCTTAAAGCTCTGAAAATATCATATATTAAGCATATTATTACTCCGGCAATAAAGTATATAAGGAAAATGCCAATTTGACTATTAAAGAATGTATCCATCTTTACTAACTTTCCTTTCTAGTAGGATGAATATTTTTCTTTAGAATATTACATCCTTAAGTTTTTACTTGAATATTTTTCCAAGTAAACTTCCATTTTTCTTTTCTTCTTTTTCATTATATGTAAGACTACCTATATTTCCTTCTATAATTACATCTTGCGTATCTATGCTTAGTTTATTTATTCTTAAGTCGTCACCTTTTATATTAAGCATACCCAATTCTGTTTCTAGTATAACAATTTGGTCATCAAAGCTCAAAACATCTATTACTCCTGAAATTGTTAGCTTTTCTCTATTTTCCAACACCAAATTTTGTATAGTAGATGAGTTGTCTTTAAAAGTCGTCTTGCGTTCTTCTTGTATCATATTTACCTCCTAAACTTGTCTATCTTTATTTAATTATATTCAGGTTCAGTTTTATTTATGCACAAATTTATGTTAAAAAACTAGTCTTTAAATAGGAATTTAAAAACTAGTTTTTTATTTAAATATATTTTTCTTTTAATAATGAATCGTGTAAGTCGTTTAGATACTTGGTTTCTATGATACTGTCAAATAAAATAGATATTTTACATGCTGATACATCTATATCAATTATTTTGTCTTTAATTTCTTCTATTGCTTTTAATACTATTTCAAGAATTTCCATATGATTAGAAACTCCTGATCCAACAATTGAAATTTTTGTAACAGATTTTATTGTGGTGTTTCCTTTTTCTTTATCTAGTATTTTTTCTACCTTGGCTCTATTAACTTTGTTTATTGTAAAATTAAGTATTTTGTTTTCATAATTATACTTACCTATTTTTATTTTATTTTTAGTAAGTTTTTTTAATAATTCATAAGGATTCTCTATTCCTTCGATTTTTGTAATTAGGATATTATCATTTTTTATAATGCTTTTAATTAGTGTTTCTTCCATGCTATTTGCTATTTCAGTACCTTTATTTTTGTTAAATGTACTAGCAGCTATAATTGGCATATTATATTTTTCTGCAAGTTCCACACAACGATCATGAAGGACTTTAGCACCCTCACCAGAAATATATGACATCTCCTCATATGAAATAGAATTTAATTTGTGTGCTAGTTTTACATCCCTAGGATCTGCTGTGTAAACTCCGTCTACATCAGAAAAGATATAGCAATGTGCTGCCTTTACTGCTGCAGCAATTGCAACAGCTGTAGTGTCTGAACCACCTCTTCCAAGTGTTGTAATATTTTGCTTTTCGTCAATTCCTTGAAATCCTGTTACAATAACTATTCTTCCTTTATCTAGTTCTTCATTTATCCTTGTTACATCTATATTGATTATTTTAGATGATTGATAATCTGAGTTTGTATAAATGCCGGCTTGCCATCCAGTTAGTGAAATAGCTTTATGTCCAAGCATTGTTAATAATATTGCAAGTTTAGAAGCAGACATTTGCTCGCCTGTACTTAAAAGAGCATCCATTTCCCTTTCATTTGGAATTGCACTCAGCTCTTTTGCTTCTTTTATAAGATTATCTGTAGTTTTTCCTTGAGCTGATACTACACATATTATTCTGTTTCCTTCTTCTTTAAGTTCTATAATCTTTTTGGCAACAATATTTAAGTTTATATTGTCCGAAAGAGAGCTTCCTCCGAATTTTAATACAATTGTATCCATTTTTTCCTCTTTATTAATAAATGTAAATAGAAAATTTAATTATAAAAATTCTATTTTTGACAATTATGTTGTCTCAATTTATTATATGCCATTTTATTTATTTTAGTGCATTTCTAAACCCTTTTTATTAATTGCTAGATACATATAAAATAATTGAAACAATGAAAATAATAATTAATAATATTAGAGCAACTATGCCAATTGCTTTATGAAAACTTTTCTTTTCCTCGTTTAGCTTTTCTTCTTCCTCTTCTTCACTTTTTATTACTTTAACTTCAAATGAATTAAAGAATTGTATTAATTCCTTTTTATTTAACATAATTGTTGGAAAAGAATATACATTCATTTTTTCTTTATCAACATATTCGGTGATTTCTATAGCATAGTAATAAATCGGTATAAAGAAAAATCTTTTTTTCTTTTTAGTTAAGTAAATACCAATCAATTTATTGTATGGAATCTTATTTTCTTGAAAATTTATTTTAAATTTTACCCCATCTTCTTCAAGATTTATGTAATAAGTTCCATATATAATGGCAAATATGCCTAAAGCTATAAGCAAAAGCACAGCGTAAAATAATATAGTTAAATTATTCCAGAATGTTGCTATTAGAAATATCATAATAACTATAAAAGTTATTAAAATTATTTTTCCATAGTTTTTTAGTAAGTTTCTAGTATTTGATCTTATTTTTGCTGTTTCTAACACATTTGTAACTTGACTAAATCTACTATGATTACATTTTTGATATACATTTTTCCAAGTAAGTTTGCTTTTTTGTCCCTTTTTTGTTTTTTCCATTTCTCTATTCCTTCCTACTTTTCACTCGAGAATACTTATTTTAACTTTTAAATTATTTACTTGTTACCAATCTTAATGTGTCTCTTGCAATAACCAGTTCTTCATTTGTTGGTACTATCCAAACAGGAATACTAGAATCATCACTTGATATACATATTTCTTCAGATTTAGCTTTGTTCTTTTCATCATCTATTTTTATTCCCATGAATTTTAAGTTATCGCAAATGCCTTTTCTAATTCTTGTTTGATTTTCACCAACACCTGCTGTAAATGTAATTACATCTATTCCTTGCATTGATACTGCGTATTTTGCTATTGTTTGAGCTATTATATATTTATAATAGTCAAGTGCAAGCTTAGCTCTTTCATTTCCTTCGTCTACAGCTGCTTCAATATCTCTTACATCTTTGCTAACTCCTGAAATTCCCCATAATCCTGATTCTTTATTTAACATATCGTCCATTTCATCTGGCGACAAATTTTCATTTTTCATCAAAAATGTAACTATTGATGGATCTAAATCTCCTGAACGTGAGCACATTGGAATTCCTGAAATAGGTGTTAGTCCCATTGATGTTTCAACTGATTTACCATTTTGAATTGCACATATACTTGCTCCTTGACCTAAATGGCAATTAACTATTTTTAAGTCTTCTACATTCTTTCCCATAAGTTCTGCAATTCTGCGTGATACGTACAAATGAGATGTTCCATGGAATCCATATTTTCTAATTTTATATTTTTCATAATATTTATATGGAATTGGATAAATATATCTTTCTTCTGGTATTGTTTGATGGAAGGCTGTATCAAATACTCCAACCATTGGCTTTCCAGGCATTAACTCTTGGCAAGCTCTTATACCAATTAAAGAACATGGATTGTGTACTGGTGCTAAACTTGAACATTCTTCAATTCTTCTTATAACTTCATCATCTATAATAACTGATTCTTTAAAATATTCTCCACCATGTACTGTTCTATGTCCAATTGCTCCTATTTCATCTAATGAAGCTATTGCTGGATAATCTTTATTAAGTAATTGCTCTATTGCAAAGTTTAGAGCCTCTTTATGTGTTTTTACCGGGTTTTGTAAAACATATTTTTGACCATTTATTTTATGTGTCAAAAATGATGCTTCTCCTATTCTTTCATATGTTCCTTTTGCTATAAGTTTTTCTCCATCCATATCTATTAATTGGTATTTAAGAGATGAACTTCCACAATTGATTACTAAAATTTTCATAAATTTACTTCCTTTCTTTTTTAATTAAGATTTTCAAACATTTGCTTTAAAATATGTTCTAAAGCTTTAGACAAACAATTATAAAATATTAAATACAATTCTTTCAGTATCTTCTGCTATAAGCAATTCCTCGTTTGTTGGAACTACCCATACTTCTATTTTTGAATCTTCAGTTGATACTTTTCTTTCTATGTTTTTACCATTGTTTAGTTCTTTATCTAGTTTTACTCCAAAGCATTTTAATTGATCACAAATATATTCTCTATCTTCAATTCCTTTTTCACCAACGCCGGCTGTAAATGTTATAACATCAATGCCTTGCATTGCAACTGCATATTTGGCAATAGTTTGAGCAACATCATATATAAATATTTTCATAGCTAAGATTGCATTATGGTCTCCTCTTTCAGCCTCTGCCTCAATATCTCTAAAGTCTACCGATACTTCAGATACTCCAAATACTCCTGATTTTTTATTTAAAATTTCGTCCATTTCTTTTGGTGTTAAATTTTCTTTTTTCATAATATATGTAACAACTGATGGATCTAAATCTCCTGAACGCGTTCCCATTGGAATTCCTCCAAGTGGTGTAAATCCCATTGAAGTATCTACTGACTTACCACTTTGTATTGCACATATACTTGCACCTTGACCTAAATGGCAGTTTACAATTTTTAAATCTTCTACTGGTACGCCCTTAAGTTCTGCGACCCTATTTGCTACATATTTGTGAGATAATCCATGGAAACCATATTTTCTCATGCCATATTTATCCAAGAACTTAAATGGTATTGGATATATGTATCTTTCTTTAGGAATAGTTTGATGAAATGCTGTATCAAATGCTGCAACCATTGGTTTATTTGGCAAAATTTCTTTGCAAGCTTTAATTCCTGCTAAAGCTGATGGATTGTGTAATGGTGCAAGTGGTATGCAATCTTCTATTTGTTTTATTACCTCATCAGTAATTAAAACGGATTCTGCAAATTTATTTCCTCCATGCACAACTCTATGTCCAATTGCATCTATTTTATCTATTCCACTAATAACTCCACAACTTTTGCTCGTAAGTTTGCTAATTATAATATTTAAAGCCATTTCGTGATTTTCTACATCAAGTTCGAATTTGTGTTTTTCATCTCCAACTTTGTGTGTTAGAAATGCATTTTTTTGACCTATACGCTCAAAATTTCCTTTGGCAAGAACCTCTTTTGTCACTGTATCAATTAATTGATATTTAAGTGATGAGCTTCCTGAATTTAAAACTAAAATTACCATTAATAATTTCCTCTCACTATATGTTTTGGGTCTATATAGTTTTCTTTAACTTATTTAGACTTTAGGCTTTGTCTATGAACCTTTTTATTATTTATTGCTTTTTTGTCATCTTTATTATTGTTTTTTATTTTCGTTATGCTGTGCTTGAACAACTGTTATCGCTACAACACCTGCAATATCTTCAGCACTGCATCCTCTAGATAAATCATTAACTGGTTTATCTAATCCTTGGCAAAGTGGACCATATGCTTCTGCATGAGCTAACCTTTGTGTTAGTTTGTATCCAATATTTCCTGCATTTAAATCTGGGAACACTAAAATGTTAGCATTTCCTTTTATAGGACTACCCGGTGCTTTTCTTTCCGCTACCTCTGGAATTATTGCAGCATCTAATTGTAATTCTCCATCTAAAAGTAAATCTGGTGCTTTTTCATGTGCGAGTTTAGTAGCTTCAATAACTTTTTCAGTAAGTTCAGAATGAGCACTACCTTTTGTAGAATAAGATAACATTGCAACTTTAGGTGTACCTTCTGGGTTTACTAACTCTTTGAATGATTCAGTAGAAGTTATTGCTATATCTGAAAGCTCATCAGCTGTTGGATTTTCATTCATGCCACTATCTGCATAAATAAATACTCCATCTTCTCCAAATTCATTTGTAGGCAAGCACATAATAAAAAATGCAGAAACAGTTTTAACGCCTTCTCTTCCTTTAATAATTTGAAGAACTGGCCTTAATGTATCTGATGTAGGATGTGATGCTCCTGATACAAATCCATCTGCATCTCCCATTTTTACCATCATAGTTGCAAAATATCTAGAATTTTCTTTCAAAAGCTCTCTTGCATTTTCTATTGTCATGCCTTTAGCTTTTCTTAATTCATATAAATAATTTGCATATTCTTCAAATTTGTCGCAAGATTCAGGATTAACTATTTTTGCACCTTCAATATTAATATTATTTTCTTTAGAAAGCTTGCCAATTTCCATTTCATTTCCAATTAAAATAATATTCGCTGTTTTTTCTTTTAATACTATTTCTGCGCCTTTTAAAACTCTTATGTCTTCTGTTTCAGGTAAGATTATTGTTTTTATATCTTTTTTTGCTTGTTCTTTAATTTTATCAATAAATTTCATAACTTAACCTCCGAACTAATTATATAAAAAATATGGAAAAAGTACAACATTTTTGGTAAAATATTTTTAGATAAAAGGAGCTCCTCATGGATTTAAAATATATTGTAAAAGATGAAATAAATATTAGACAAGTATTAAAAGAACACTTTGGAATTTCAAATAGATTATTACTTAAATTAAAACAAAATAAAAAAATATATTTAAATGGTTCAAATAACATTTATTTAGATTTTCCTGTTAAAGAAAATGATTTAATTGAAGTCGATTTGAATTTTGAAGAAGATAATTCAAATATTGTTCCTGCTAAAATGGATTTAAAAATTTTATATGAAGATGATAGTTTAATTATTATAGATAAGCCTCCTCATATGCCTGTTCATCCTTCACTTAATCATTATGAAAACAGCCTATCTAATGGTTTAAAGTATTATTATGATTCTATTAATTTACATAGATTAATTAGACCAATAAATAGATTAGACAAAGATACATCTGGAATTGTCATGTTTGCGAAAAATGAATATATTCAATCAAGGCTCAAAGCTTACACTAAAGAATATATTGCAATAGTTGTTGGTAAATTAGAAGGTAAAGGAATTATTGATAAACCTATTAAAAGAAAGGCAGATAGCATTATTGAAAGATGTGTTTCA
>CALXWN010000036.1:0-9382 GCA_944392415.1 uncultured Clostridia bacterium
AATCCCTATATATACTGATACTAGTATTATACAGGGATTTTTTATTCATTTTTACTGTCAAATTCAGGTTATATCATATCAAAAAAATTATTTCAATGTTTCTATTGCTTTTTTTTACTCTTTGTGGTATTCTATATGTAGTTCATAAATATTTATATGGATAGCTAATATCAAATTAAAATCCCTACATGGTGCGTGTAGACTGGAATTTTAGAACCAACAAATTAGATTAAAGGGAGTCCGCCTTTGGATGTGGCGTGTATGCTTACTTTTTAAGTAAGAAACCCAGGAGCATTCAACAAGACACCCACCTGTGAAAGCAGGCTCTTAAAATTTCTCTCATCTTACGGCTAATGTGGGGTATTTTTATTTTTAACATTTGCCTAATTGGGGATTATTTTTTCATTCAAAACACTATTAGACAACAATTTTTCTTTTTAATTCTTTATTTTTTATCTCACCTACGCCAATAAATTTATCTTTATCATATACTCTAACTAGTCCATCTTTTAAGTTAGTTATTATTTTTACACCATTCATAAATTTACTTAATTCTTTATCTTTCAATTTATATTCTGGCTCATTTTTTAGTGTTTCTTCAATAGATATTATCTTTCCTACATCATCTAATGTAAAATTTCCAACTCTAGTTCTTCGTAAGCTACTCATATATCCTACCGTGCCTAATTTTTCAGCTATATCTTCGCACAAAGTTCTAATGTATGTGCCTTTAGAACAGTGTACTTTAAATGTTATACTGTTTTCTTTTATTTCTATCAAGTTGATTTCAAAAATGTTAACTTTTCTTGGCTTTATTTCGATTTCTTCTCCGCTTCTCGCATATTCATAAAGCTTTTTTCCGTTAACTTTTATTGCTGAATATTTTGGTGGAATTTGACTAATTTCTCCTTCAAATGACTTTAAAGTTTCTTTAACATTTTTTTCACTAAGGTCAGGAACTTTTTTAGTTTCGATAATTTTTCCTTCACTATCTCCAGTATCTCTTTTTTCGCCTAAGCTCAATGTTGCAACATATTCTTTATCATGGTTCATTAGATAATCTGATAATTTGGTAGCTTCTCCAACAAGTATAGTAAGAACTCCTGTTGCCATTGGATCTAATGTTCCTGTATGTCCCACTTTTTTTATGGTGTATTCTTTTCTTATTTTTCTAATTTCGTCAAATGATGTATTGCCTTTTACTTTATCTACTACTATTACGCCATTCATTATTCTTTCTCCTGTTTTTAAAATAAGTTTTGCTTAATCGCAAAACTTATTTATTATTCTTTATTAAAATTTCTTTTAAGTTATTTTTCAATTCTGGCAAACTTTCTTTAATTGTTGCCCATAAGACAGATAAGTCTACATTTTCATAATCATGTACTATCTTATTTCTCATACCTTTAATGCTTTTCCAAGGAATATTCTCATAGTCCTTTTGAGTTTCGTCTGATATTTCTTTTGCAAGTTCTCCAATTTGTGATACAGTAAATGCACACGCAGTAATAGTCTTTTTATCATCTAAAAATTTCATTGCATCTAAGCCTTCAATATATGTTTCAACATCATTAATATATGCAATTATTTTTTGAATTATTATTCTATCCTTACTCTTCATACAATACAACTCCTTCTTCTTTTATATTTTTATATATAGGACTATCTTCTCTTATTTCTGATATTTCTATAAGGTCTACATTTTTATCTAAATCTTCTGATAGCTCTTCTAAAAGTCCATAAAAGTTGATATTTATGAGTTTTCCTTGACTATCTACCACTATATCAATATCGCTCTTAGGTGTTTGAATGTTTTTTGCATAAGAACCAAACAATATTGCTTTTTTTACCGCATATCTTTTTAATGTATTTTTAGTTTTTTTCTTAATTTCTTCAATTGTATATACTTTATCAGACATTTTACTACTATTCCTTTCATGTATAATATTTATAAAATTCATCTTTATTATTTAAAATTTTATTGATTAATATTATATCATACTTTTTATTTTAATTGAAGTTTTATTTCTTTTAGCAATTTTTCTTTTATTTGTTCTACTGTTCCTTGCATAGTTGCACCTGCTGCATGTACGTGACCACCGCCACCAAACATCAAGCATACATCTGAAACATTGACATAGTCATTAGACCTTGCTGAAACTCTCATTCCTTCGTCTATTTCACGTAAGAATATAGATACTTCTACTCCTTCTATATTTCTACCTTCATTAACTAAACCTTCATTATCTCCATCTTCAGCGTTTACTTTTTCTTCATCTTTTTTGGTTATGTATGAAAATGCAACTTTGCCATCTTCTAAGAATTCCATTCTTTGAAGTGCTATTTTTCTTAATTCGAAATTTCCTTTTGTATGTGTTGCAAATACTTTTTTGTAAATTTTTGAAATATTTACTCCTGAACCTAGAAGTTCTGCTGCTATTTCAAAAGTTTCCTTTGAGACTGCTGAGTATTGGAATCCCCCTGTATCTGTTATTATACCTGTCATTAGGCATGTTCCTATTTCTGGCGTTATTTCTATATTATAGTAATTAAATAGAACATATAGAACTTGTGCGCATGCTGGAGAACCTAATTCTACATAGTTTAAATCTCCATACATATCATTTGTGCTATGATGGTCTATAACAATTCTTGTTTTTGCATCTTCAAAATAGTTTGCCCATCCATTTAATAATTTAATTGTTGCACAGTCTAAAGATATTGCTAAATCATAACTTTGCTTACTTGCTTCTTTTTTTACTTCATCTGCACATGGTAAAAAATTATAAATTCTAGGCATTTTTGGTATTACTACCTCTACATTTTTTCCTGCCTGTTTTAATGCAATATATACGGCTAAACTTGAGCCTATTGCATCTCCATCAGGATTGTTGTGTGTTAATATTACAATGTCATTTGCTTTTTTTACTTCCTTTAATATTTCATCTAAAGTTGACATATTATCTCCTTTTTCAAATTAATATCTGCTCCAATATACATTCTCTCTCATTTCGCCACGCGGGTCGCTCGAACAAGTCTCGCTCCAGCTCGCACGTTACGCTCCGCTCCTACGTCGCCTGCGCTCACTTGAAATGTTCGAGAACATATATTGGAGCTTTTAATAATTGGTAAATATATTTATTTTTCATCCTTTTTTAATTCTCTAAGTATTGCGTCAATTTTCTCCCCATATTCAATTGAATCGTCATATTCGAATACTAATTCTGGTGTAATTCTTAAATTTACTGTTTGTGCAACTCTACTTCTAATAAAACCTGCACTTTCTTTTAGTCCACTTAAAGTTTTACTTAAATTTTTAGGATTAAGAACACTTACATAAACTTTAGCATACTTAAGGTCAGGAGTTACCTTGACCTTAGTTACGCTAATCATACCAGTTACATCTGGATTTTTCAATTCATAATTTATAACTTGGCTTATTTCTTTTTTCAATTCTTCATTTACTCTACCAAGTCTATTTGTATTTTTAGCCATTGTATCTAACCTCTTTTTATTTTGCCTTTTATATTAAATTTTATATAAAAGGCAATTTATTGTTTTTTTTTGATGCAATTATTATCTTTTTACCTCTTCTTGTATATAAGCTTCTATGATATCTCCTTCTTTTACATCATTGTAATCTTGAATTTGAATACCACATTCAAAGCCTTTTGAAACTTCTTTTGCATCATCTTTAAATCTCTTTAAAGATACTAATTTGCCATCATGTATAACAACGCCTTCTCTTATTACTCTTACTCCTGCATTTCTTTCTAGCTTTCCGTCTAATACAAAGCATCCGGCAATTGTTCCTACATTAGAAATTCTAAATGTTTGTCTTACTTCTGCATTACCAATATTCTTTTCAACATATACAGGTGCAAGCATTCCTTTCATTGCATCTTGTACATCTTCTATTGCTTGGTAAATTACAGAATATTGTTTTATTTCTACTCCATCTTTTTCTGCCAATTGTTTAGCTGCTCCTACTGGTCTTACATTAAATGCTATAATAATTGCATTTGCAGCTTTTGCAAGTTGTACATCAGATTCAGTAACACCACCAGCATTTGAATGAATAACTTTAACCTTAACTTCATCATTTGAAAGTTTTTCAAGTGAGCTTTTCATTGCTTCTGCTGTACCTTGTACATCTGTTTTTACAATTATGTTAAGTTGTTTCAAATCTTCACTTTCCATTTTTTCAAATAAGTTATCTAATGTTACTACATCATTATTTGCAATTGATTTTTCTCTTGAAGCTAGTTTTCTTTGTTCTATTAAGTGTTTAGCAGTTTTTTCATCTTTAACTTCATAGAATATATCTCCTGCTTCTGGTACTTCTGTTAGACCTGTTACTTCAACTGGTGTTGATGGGCCTGCTTCTTTTACTTTCTTGCCCTTGTCATTTTTCATTGTTCTAATTCTACCAATTGCATTTCCAACTATTATTCTATCTCCAACATTTAATGTTCCTCTTTGTACAAGCATTGATGCAATTGGTCCTTGAGCTTTATCTAGTCTTGCTTCTATAACTGCACCTTTAGCTTGTTTATCAGGATTTGCTCTTAAGTTTAACATATCTGCTTCTAACAATACCATTTCTAGTAAATTGTCTATGTTAATATGTTTTAAAGCTGATATTGGAACATATATTGTGTCTCCACCCCATTCTTCTGGAACTAAGTCATATTTCATAAGTTCTTGTTTTACTCTGTCTGGGTTTGCTCCTGGTAAATCTATTTTGTTAATAGCAACTATTATTGGAATATTTGCTGCTTTTGCATGGTTTATAGCTTCTACTGTTTGAGGCATAACACCATCATCTGCTGCTACAACTAATATTGCTATATCTGTGATTCGAGCACCTCTAGCACGCATACTTGTAAAAGCTTCATGTCCTGGCGTATCTAAGAATGTAATTTCTCTATCATTTATATTTACTTTGTATGCACCAATATGTTGTGTAATTCCTCCGGCTTCACCTTCTATTACATGAGTTTTTCTAATTGCATCTAGTAAAGATGTTTTACCGTGGTCAACGTGTCCCATAACAACAACTACTGGTGGACGTGGTTTCAAATCTTCTTCTTTGTCTTCAGAATCATCAAATAAAATGTCTTCGTCTTTAACTTCTTCTTTTTTATTTGCTGTTACTCCAAAGCTATCTGCTACTAAATATGCTGTATCAAAGTCCAATGTTTGATTTATTGTTGCCATTATGCCTAAATCAAATAGTTTTTTAATAACTTCTGTACTTGTTTTCTTTAAATCTGCTGCTAAATCTTTAACTGTTATATTTTCTGGTATAGTTATTTCTTTTAAGTCAAAGATTTTTTGCTTATTTCTTTCTTCATCTTTTTTAGGCTTTCTTTTATTTCTTTTGCCTCTTACTGTTGACAAATCATAGTAATCAAGCATTCCACCTTCTTGGTCTTCAAACATATTAGATAATTTATCAACTTGTTTTAAGTTTCTTAACTTATCCTCATTAAAATTATCTTCTTCGCCTGTTCTTCTATTCCTTTTCTTTTTGTCATCTTGATTGTTATATCTGTTGGCTTTTTGTTTATCTATTATTCTTGTACTGTAATCTCTTTGATTGCTCTTTTCTACAATTTCACTTGACATTATATCTTTAATATTTCTGTCAATATTTTTGTTGTTCATAGGTCTTTTGAAATTATTGCCTGAGTTGTTATTATTATTTCTAAAGTTGTTGTTTCCGAAGTTATTATTTCCATTTCTATTGTTTCTATTAAATCCACGCTCATTATTGTTTTGACGATTGTTATATCCATTATTATGTGAATTATTGTATCCTACACTTCCATGGTTATTGCTACGACCCGCATTACGAGCTCCA
Source organism: uncultured Clostridia bacterium (assembly GCA_944392415.1). Classification (GTDB taxonomy): domain Bacteria; phylum Bacillota; class Clostridia; order TANB77; family CAG-508; genus CAG-793. Next base: position 5,867 of record CALXWN010000036.1, read on the forward strand.
TATCCACCTGACTTGCTATCACTATTATGATTTTTGTTGTCATAACTATTGCTTTTGCTTGAATTTTTATTAAAGGCTACTTTTGCTTCTTGGTTAGTTTTAGGACTTACATCCTCTTTTGGCTTAGGAGCTTGTTCTTTTTCCTGAACTGTTACATTTTGAATAGTTTTAGCTACTGAATCTGTTTGTTTCACCTCTTCTTTAACACTAGGCTCTTCCTTAGGTTGAGGCTTTTTTTCTTCTCTTTTAGGCTTAATTCCAAAAAGTTCACTAACTGTCATAGGCTTTGTTGGCTTTTCCCTATATACTATGTTGTAATCTTTTTTTCTTTTTTGATTAAAACCTAATCCTTCAGTTTTTTTCTTTGCTTCTTCAGCCTTTTTTCTTTCTTTTTCTTCTTCTTCATCAGAAACAATAACTTCTCTTCTAATAATAACTTGGCCTGTTGTTTTTACTTCCGATTTTTTGTCTTCACCCTTAACATTTTCTCTAATTCTGTTGGCATCTTTTTCATCAATTGCATTTAAGTGACTTGTGACTCCCAGCCCTAACTTATTTGCTATTTCTATTAATTCTTTGTTTCCTATTTTTAATTCTTTTGCTAATTCATGTATTTTTATTTTACCCAATCAAATCACCCCCTGCAATATTTTTGTTATATTTATTTACGTTAACTTTTTTCAACATTACACCTCTTATATTCTCTTAATTAACATTTTATGACTTTTTTATAAAATTATTCCTCATTTTCTTCTGCCATTTTTTCTTCAAGTATTTTTCTAAATTGAGATTCACTCTTAATGTCTATTTTCCAATTTGTTAATTTTGCAGCAAGTTTTGCATTTTGTCCTCCTTTGCCTATAGCTAAAGATAGTTGATCGTCTGGAACTATAACTTGTGCAAATCTTTCATCCTCTTTTATATCTACAGCTAGTACTTTTGCTGGAAGTAAAGCTGCTGAAATATATATTGATGGATCTTCGTTCCATTCAATGACATCTATTTTTTCGCCATTTAATTCATTTATTATATTTTGAATACGTATACCCTTTTGTCCTACGCAAGAGCCAACTGGATCTATGTTAGGATTTGGCGAATAAACAGCTACTTTACTACGAGAACCTGCATCTCTTGAAATACTTTTTAATTCAATTACGCCTTCATATATTTCAGGTATTTCTATTTCAAATAATTTTCTTACAAATTCTGTGCTTGCTCTTGAAAGAATTATTTGAGTAGAACCCTTAACTCCTTTTTCTACACTAATTATACAAGCTCTTATTTTATCATTTACATGATATTTTTCAGTAGGTATTTGCTCTTTTTTAGGCATGATTCCCTCAATTTTGCCCAAATCCATTATAACTGCTCCACCATCTGCTTTTTGAACTAAGCCCGTTATAATTTCTCCCTTTTTATCTACAAACTCTGAAAAAATAATATCTCTTGATGCTTCTCTTAATTTTTGAGTTATAACTTGTCTTGCTGTTTGAGCTGCTATTCTTCCAAAATCTTTAGGCATTAATTCAAAATTAATAACATCACCTACATTATAATTTGGATTAATTTTTTGAGCATCTACTAAACTTATTTCTTTTTTGTCATCAGTCACTTCTTCTACAACATTTTTTTCTTGATAAACATGCATTTTGCCATCATTTTTATCTAACTCTACTTTGACATTTTCATCATTGCAATCAAAATTCTTTTTATAAGCTATAACTAAAGCTGATTCTATTGATTCCATCAAAAAATCTTTTTTGATACCGTTTTCTTTTTCTAGTTCATCCATTGCTTGAATAAGTTCTGTTGTGTCTATTCCTTTGTTTATTATCTTTGTAACCTTCTTCTTCATTTTTTAACAATCCTCCCAATTATATATAGTTTTTGCACTTGCAATATTTGATTTTTCTATTTTAATATTGTTTACAACTATGTTATTATCATTACATTCATTAAGTATTCCTGTAATAATTTTATTATTATTTATGTTATTGTATAAATGTACCTCTATATTTTTGTTTATACTATCCATAAACTGTTCATCTCTCCTTAAGTTTCTTTCAACTCCCGGTGATGATATTTCTAGATAATATTGTGCTTTTATATAATCTTTTTCATCTAAAATATCATTTACGCTATCATTTACTTTTTCACAATCATTTAAATCTATACCTTTGTCACTATCAATAAATATTCTTAAATAATTGTCTTTGCCTTCTTTTTGATATATTACATCATAAACTTTGTAACCTAAGTTTTCTATAATTGGCTTAACTAAGTCTTCTATCTTTTTTTCTAGACTTGTCATTTAAAAATTTCCTTATATAATATATTTAGGTTTTTAAAAGGAAACCTATAAACTTTTTTGAACAGTTAAACTTTAATTTTAACTATATAATTTTTGTTTTAAATATGTATGTTTATATTTAATTACGTAATGAAAGAGTGGATTTGTTCCACTCTTTCTGCTCTCGTCTTATGATAAATTAATTATATAACTTTTTTTAGTAAAAGTCAAGCAATTTTTTTTTAATTTTTACTTGACTTTTTTTTTAATATATTGTACAATAAATATTGTCATCGGAAATGCAGGTGTAGTTCAATGGTAGAATTCCAGCCTTCCAAGCTGGCTATACGGGTTCGATTCCCGTTACCTGCTCCATATTTAGACCATATGTCAGTTGCATATGGTCTTATTTTTACTATATATCTAAAAATTTTAGTTTTTTTATTTTCACAAAGGTTTATAGGCATCCTTTTAAAAACCTAAATATACTTTTTATGAGGATTAAATTATGAATAGCAAAGATAGAGCATATTTAAGAAGTTTAGCAAACACTGTAGAGCCAATTCTACAAGTAGGAAAATCTGGAATTACTGATAATTTAATAAAACAAGTAAATGATGCACTTGAGGCACGTGAACTTATTAAAATTACTGTTTTAGAAACAGCTCCTGAAGATGCCAAAGAAACAGCTATAAAACTTTCAAATAATAGTAATAGTGTTGTAGTTCAAGTATTAGGCAGAAAAATCACCTTATATAGGAAGAGGAAAAAAGATTCAAAAATTAGTATTGATGTATAAGTTTTTACTATAAAATATTTAATCAAATTATTAAATTAATTAAAATGAGGATTTTATGATAGATTTTAATTTATTAATGCAAACTATTTTTACTACTAAAAATATTATAATTTATTTTGTAGTGATCAATTTATTAGCATTTTTAATTATGTGGTGGGATAAGCATGAGGCCAAACTTGGTGATTGGCGAGTTAGTGAAAAATTTTTATTTTTGCTAGTACTACTTGGTGGTGGTATAGGTGGTATAGCTGGTATGTATACATTTAGACACAAAACACAAAAGTGGTATTTTAAATATGGTTTTCCAACTATATTAATAATAGAAATAATAGTTACTTTATGCTTTTTACTAGAACAAAAGCGGGCTCCTTTAACTTTGTTCTACTTTTAAATTTACATCGCCCGCGTCTTTGTTCGTGCGCCAATT
>CALXWN010000037.1:0-9221 GCA_944392415.1 uncultured Clostridia bacterium
CTTATTTTTAATTGTTTTCTAATAAATTAAAAAGATGATACTTTGTAGGTATCATCTTTTTGAAAATAAAAGGGGATGTTTTTTTAATTCAATCAGTAATCGGAGTAACTTAATTACTGATTATGGTTATATTATAATAATGAAATTTGTCCATTTTGTGAACTGGGTGTGATACATTTGAAAAAAATATATTTTTTCAGTTGGAGACAATCCCCAATTAAAAGTTTTACTAAGGTTGTTCTGCTAAAGTTAATTCTACTATTTCTTCTTGGCCATTTCTGTATATTTTTAATGTCATAGTATCACCAATTTGGTGAGTATTTTTTATTTCATTTAAGTCATCCATACTTTCTACTGTTTGACCATCAGCCTCTATAATAATGTCTCCAATTCTAATTCCGGCTTTTTCAGCAGGAGAGTAGTCATCAACACTTCTTACATATGCACCAACTTTTAGGTCAAATGTAGGATTTGCTTTTACAGTATCTTCAGTAATATCACTACCTGTTATACCTATATAAGGTCTTTTTACTTTGCTATATTGAATTAAATCAGAGTAAATATCTTTAGTGTCATTTATAGGAATAGCAAAACCTAAACCTTCGACACCTTCACCAGAAGCCTTTAATGTATTAATTCCTATAACTTGACCTTGGCTATTAACTAAAGCACCACCACTGTTTCCTTCATTTATAGCTGCATCAGTTTGTATAACATTATATGTTTTTCCTTCTGAATCGGTAATTTGTCTATTTAAAGCACTTATTGAACCTTGACATACTGTACTTCTCATTCCTAAAGGGTTACCAATTGACATACACCATTCACCAACTTGAATAGTATCTGAATCACCTAATTCAGCTGCTGTTAATCCAGTTTTATCAATTTTAATAACTGCTAAATCGGTTTGTTCATCAGTACCTATTATTTTTGCTTCATAAGGAGTATCATCATTGTATAAGTATACTGTAATTTTACTAGCATCACCTACTTCGTAGTAAGAACTAGAACTTGAAGAGTCTATAACGTGGTTATTAGTTAAAATATATCCATCTTCACTAATGATTACACCAGATCCTTCTGCACTGGCTGTAGACTGGTTACGAGAGAATATAGAACTTACTGAATATTCTACATTTATACCAACTATTGAAGGTAATACTTTTTGAGCAACATATACACCAGTATCAGAAATACTAGATAATGAAACTAAGTTCATATTTACATTATTATAATTAATATTTGAATTATCATCTCTTTGAGGAGTACTTCCGTTTCCTAATATTTCACTTTTTATTGTTGGAACACTAAAACATACTCCAAGTACTAAAGTTGCACCTATAATTCCACTTACAAAAGGTAAAACTACTGCTTTACCAAAGCCTGCTCCTGAGCCTTGCTTTTTTTCTTTTTGTGGTTTTAAAGCCTTTGAAGGTTTTGAAGACTTAAAACCATTTGATGAATTTGTCTCTGTTGCATTTGTATTAATAAAATTATTATTTTGATTATCCATTTTAAATGCTTCCTTATATATATATTTAGGTTTTTTAAAGGATGCCTATAAACCTTAAATGATATAAGATAAAAATAAATTTCTAACTATATCTTATCCTAACTAAAATATATAATACAACCCAATTGTGAAAAAAATGTGAAAAAGATGTTACAATTTATTAACTTTTTGTAAAATATATGATATACTTACAAAAGTTTAATTGTCAAGAAAGGAGATGTAATTCAATTTTTAATTGAGTTATGTAAAAGTATGAACACAGAAAAGGGAATGGGAATTATTGCAATTATTATATCTGTATTAGTAATTGTTGCAATAGCAATATTTGCATATAATTTTGTAGTAAATACAGCAGATGAACAAAAAATAGAAGATATAAGAACAAATATGCTTTTAATACAAGGAAAATGTAAAATCTTGCAAGAAACTACAAAAGTAAATAACAATCAAGAAGGATTAAAAGGTAGAAAACTATCTGAAATACAAGATGATAGAATTATTTCAGAATTTTTAAATAGAAATATTATAGATTCTACTAATCTAGATAAATATTATGCACTAAGTAATGATGACTTAACATCTATGGAGCTTGATATACAAAATGAGGAAAATTCATATTATGTTGTTAATTACGAAGATAATACAGTCTATATTACAAAAGGGTACACGGTTGGGGATAGTGAAGAAGTTATTTATAAGTTGGATTAAATCTATAATAAAACAAAATTAAGTTAGATTTATGTATAATATATATTCCATAAGATCTTGGAAACTTCATTAGCTGAAAGTTTCTCGAATGTATATTATAGATTAACCAAAAGAAATTAAATATTAAAGGAATTCAAACTAAATGAAGGAAAAAGAAGAAGAACGTTTAACTAATTTAAAAAAGTATGAAGAAAATTTATTTAATGAGGGGCTAAAATATATTTGCGGTATAGATGAAGCAGGTAGAGGACCTTTAGCTGGACCTGTAGTAGTAGGTGCAGTTGTTATGCCAAGAGATTCAAAACTAGAATTTATGAATGATTCAAAAAAAGTAACTGCCAAAAGAAGAGACATATTATATGATGAAATAAAAGAAACAGCCATTGCCTATGGTATAGGCATAGTTTCACAAGATATTATAGACGAAATAAATATTTTAAATGCTACTAAAAAAGGTTTGCATGAAGCTTTAGGACAAATTATAGAAAAATTAAAAACAAAGCCAGATATAGTTATAGTTGATGCATTAAGAGAAATAGATACATTTGGAATAACATATGAGTCCATAATAAAAGGAGATGCTACTTGCTATTCAATTTCAGCAGCATCTATTTTAGCAAAAGTTACAAGGGATAGAATAATGGAAGAATGGGATCAAATCTATCCACAGTATGGTTTTAAGTCACATAAAGGCTATGGCACAGCCAAGCATATTGCTGCTATAAAGCAGTATGGACCTTGTCCATTACACAGAAAAACTTTTATAACACATTTTGTTTAAAAGTAAAGGAGTTCAAATGAATATTTTAGATATTATTGCAAAAAAGAGAGATAAAAAAGAATTAACAAAAGAAGAAATAGGATATTTTGTAAAAGGCTATACGGATGGAAGTATTACAGACTACCAAGCTGCAGCATTAGTAATGGCTATTTATATAAATGGTATGAATGAGAGAGAAATTACAGATTTAACTTTGTTTATGGCATATTCTGGAGATGTGCTTGATTTATCTAGTTTAGGTGAAGTGGTAGATAAACATAGTACAGGTGGAGTGGGAGATAAAATAACACTTATATTAATGCCAATTGTTGCGTCTTTAGGAATTCCTGTTGCAAAAATGTCTGGAAGAGGACTTGGCTTTACAGGTGGAACTGTAGACAAGCTTGAGGCTATTCCTGGATATAACACAAATGTGGCAGTAGATGAATTTATACAAAATGTAAAGAAAGTGGGCATAAGTTTAATTGGTCAAACTTTAAACTTGGCACCGGCAGATAAAAAAATGTATGCTTTAAGAGATACTATAAGCTGTACTGAAAGTATTCCTCTTATATCATCAAGTATTATGAGCAAAAAAATTGCTTCTGGCGCAAATAAAATAGTTATAGATGTTACTTGTGGAAGCGGTGCATTTATGAAAGACATACAAAGTGCAAGAGAACTTGCAAAAGTTATGACTAAAATTGGTGAATTAGCACATAAAGAAACAAAATGCATTATTACAGATATGAATCAGCCTGTTGGATATGCAGTTGGAAATACACTTGAAGTAATAGAAGCAATAGATATTTTAAAAGGTAAATATTTGCCAGAAGATATAAAAAATATAATAACAGAGCTTGGTAGCAATATGCTAAATTTAGCAGGTAAGGTAAATAGTTTAGAAGAAGGAAAAGCTAAAATTTTAGAAAGTTTGAGAAATGGTAAAGGCTATAAAAAATTTGTACAGCTTGTGCAAAATCAAGGTGGAGATATTTCATACATAGAAAATACAGATAAATTTGCAAAGGCAAAATATATATTTCCAATAATTGCAGGAAAATCTGGAGTAGTAGAAAAGTTAGATGCATATAAAGTAGGCAAGTTGTCGGTATATTTAGGTGCTGGTAGAATGAAAAAAGAGGATAATATACAAAAAGAAGTAGGTTTTGTTTTCCACAAAAAGGTTGGGGATAAAGTGGAAAGAAGTGAAGTGCTTGGATATATTCACTCAAATGAAGAAGAAAAGGCAAAAGAAGTAATAAATCAGCAAATTTATGAAATTGTGTAAATCAATTATAATCAAATAGAAACAGTTTTCTAATTCAATGAAAATAATTGACTATATACAAACAAAAACAAAAAATTAAAATAACACGATTAAGCTTAAAAACTTAGTCGTGTTTTATTTAATATATCACATAATCTAAAAACATTATACAATTATATGAAAGCCTATAATATGTGCGAAAAGCTACCTTCATTATTAAAGAATAGTAAGTAAATTTAGTCGTATTTCTTTTGATATTATTCAAAAATAAAGTCATTCTAAAAATTATCATTAAAGTTTATATTTATATAAAAAAGGAAGGGAATATGATGGAAAATAACAGTACAAGGAACAGCAAAAGAAAAACTAATAATGATAAACAACTAAATAAAAATGTAAGCTATGCCAATATACACATAGGAAAAGCTTTTCAAAATTATAGACTGATGAATAATTTAACACAAAATGATGTATCAAATATTACTGGCTTAGAACCTAGACATATTAGCCAACTAGAAAGAGGTCAAACTAAAGGAAGTATAGACACATTATTAAAATTGTGTAATGCATATAAAATAACTCCTGATGTTATTCTTTTTGACATATTAGATGAAGATACTAAAAGTAAAGTTCAAATGTATGACGAAAAATTTAAGAAGCTAAGTAAAAAGGACAAAGATACAGTACTTCATTTAATGGAATACTTTTTATCTAAATAATAGAAAAATTGCTTAGTAATTTTGTTGTCTACAAATCAAAAGTAGCAAATATTAAGTGACCGACCTAGCACAAACAAAAGCTTATGGCTTCTATCTGTGCTGGGTTATATTCTGCATTAGATTTTTTAGTGTTAATTTTAGTTATAGATAAGCTAGATATTATTTATTACAGCTTTTTCAAATTATCACCATATTTTACACCAAGAGAATAACTTAATGCAAAATAATATTCTTCTGTTTGAAAAAACAAACTAACAATCTCGTCAAATAAATCTTTTTGACTTTCAGATAAAGTTTCTTCTAGTTCATCAATTGAATCACTAAGCCTTATGCTTTTTTGATTAAAATCTGAGTTTTCTCTTAAAACTGAAATTTTTTCTTCCACTAAATTGTTAATAAAAATTTTACTATCATCATTAAATATTTCCATAATTTTTTTCTTACATTACAAAAAATGCAAAGCTCCTTGTTAATATATTTAGGTTTTTAAAAGGATACCTATAAACCCATTATAAACAAAAAGATATAACGATATTTCACTAATAGTATATACCAAAAAATAAAATTTATGTATATATTTTTGAAAAAAATAAAAAATTTTTTGACAGTTTTTTTGGTAAATAGTATAATACTAAAAGATGTTTCATAAGGAGACTAATTTGAAAGAAATTACTTTCATAACTATGTATGCCTATAGAGCGAAGAAAGAAAGGAATGAAATTTAATATGAAAAAAATTGTTTTAGGAATTGAAGGAATGCATTGTGAAGGATGCGTTAACAGATTAACAAAAGTTTTAAATGGATTGGATGGCGTAAATGATTCCAAAGTTAGTTTAGAAAATAAAAATGCAGAAGTAGAATATGATGAAGATAAAATAGATTTAGATGACATAAAGCAAGCTATTGAAGATGCGGGGTTTGAAGTAAAAGAATAGTATGCTGAACTTAAACTGAAAGGAGATATTCAATTTATAATCAAAGTACAAAGTATTAGGAATAGGTAAAGTTCCTTTGCTTTTGAGACACTAAAATTATAGATGAAGTTAAAATCATTATGAAAAAAGTTTTATTAAAAATTGGAGGCATGACTTGTAGTGCTTGCTCGAGTGGTCTAGAAAAATATTTAAATAAACAAGATGGAATAGAAAGTGCAGCAGTCAACCTAGTAATGAATAATGCAAATATACAGTATGACGAGCAGAAACTTGACCTAAAGCAAATTGAAAAATTTGTCGAAAAAGCAGGGTTTGAAAGTTTAGGAATAGACGATTTTCAAAAAAAAGAAAAAAAGCAAAATAATCAAAAATACAAATTAATAGCTCTAGGTGTGCTTGCAGTTATTACCTTATATATTTCTATGGGACATATGATAGGGCTTCCTGCTATTCCTTATTTAAATATGCATGAAAACCCAATAAACTATGCCCTTGTATTATTAATTTTGGCTATAACAGCTTGCATATTTGGATGGGATATTTTAAAAAATGGTTACAAAAATTTAGTGCACAAATCACCTAATATGGATACATTGGTAGGTCTTGGTGTATTAAGTAGTATTATTTACAGTTTGTATGGAACTTTTATGATATTAAAAGGAAATACGGAATATGTAAATAATTTGTATTATGAATCAGCTGTTATAATAATTTTCTTCATAAAAATAGGCAAATATGTTGAAAACAGAAATAAGGACAAAACCAAAGAAGCCATTAGTCAGCTTATGATGATTACACCAAAACATGCCACAGTACTTAGAGATGGTGAGCAGGTTCAAGTTACAATTGATGAAATAAATGAAGGAGATATTGTAGTTTGCAAGCCAGGTGAAAAAATAGCAGTTGATGGCGAGATTGTAGATGGCATAACACATATAGATGAATCATTTATTACAGGTGAAAGTATGCCAGTTAAAAAAGAAAAAGGCAAAAAAGTAATTGCAGGAAGCATTAATTATGAAGGTACTATTGAATATAAAGCAGAAAAGATAGGTAAAAATTCTACTGTATCTGAAATAGTAAAATTGGTTGTAGAAGCTACTTCTACTAAGGCACCAATTGCCAAAATAGCAGATAAAATAAGTGGAATATTTGTACCAACTATTATAGTTATTGCAGTACTTTCAGGCTTAGTGTGGTTTGCTATAAATAGAGATGTATCTTGGGCAATAAATGTATTTATATCTGTCTTAGTTGTAGCTTGCCCATGTAGCTTGGGTTTAGCAACTCCTTTATCAATAGTAATTGCTTCAGGAGAGTCAAGTAAAAAAGGCATACTCATAAAAAATAGTGAAGCATTAGAAAATGCTCATAAAGTAAAAACCGTAGTATTTGATAAAACAGGTACTCTTACAAAAGGAAAACTAAGTTTGTCAAAAATTTATAATTACACCGAAAATTATTCAAATAATCAAGAGTTAAAGGCGGATGGGTTTGAAAATGTAGAGACAAATTCTAATGAAAAAGGCAAGCAATTAAGTGATGATGATATAATCAAAATAGTGGCTAGTATAGAATCAAAATCTGAGCATCCTATTGCAAGAGGAGTAGTAGCAGAGGCAAAGGAAAGAAAAATAGAATTAGAAAAAGTAAAAGAATTTCAAAACTTGGCAGGACTTGGTGTTACAGCTTTGTATAATGGTGAAAAATACATTATAGGAAACAAAAAATTGATGGAGCAAAATGGCATTGAAATAAGTAGCAAAAATAGTGTAAGTGAAAAGGCAGATAAAAAATTAAAAAATCGAATAACTAGCGAAAATACTATTATAGAAAAAATTGGATTGGAACAAGTAGAAAAAGACGAAGAAGAACTACAAAAAGCAGGAAATAGCATTTTATTTGTAGCAAAAGAAAATGAACTAATAGCTCTTTTGGGAGTTAAAGATAATGTAAAAGAAAATGCCAAAGATGTAGTTTCTAAATTAAAGCTATTTGGCATAAATGTTGTAATGCTTACAGGAGATAATGAAAAAACTGCAAAAGCAATTGCAAATTCTATAGGAATAGACAATGTAATAGCAGGCGTAATGCCAAGGGATAAAGCCAAAACAATCGAAAACTTAAAGAAAAATAATGAACTTGTTATGATGTGTGGCGATGGCATAAATGACAGCATAAGCCTAGTCAAAGCAGATATAGGAGTTTCTGTAGGAAGTGGAACAGATGTTGCAATGGACAGTAGTAATGTGGTTTTGATGAATAATAATCTAGAAAAAATTGTAGACTTAATAGAAATAAGTGGAAAAACAATTAGAAACATAAAACAAAACTTGTTTTGGGCATTTTTTTATAACTTATGTATGCTACCAATTGCAGTTGGAGTACTATCTCCATTAGGAATAACAATTAATCCAATGATGGCATCTATTGCTATGACAATAAGTAGTGTTACAGTAACGCTAAATAGTTTAAGATTAAAGAGAATAATAAGGAAAATAAAATAATATGTAAAGAACAAAAGCGGGCTTTCTTGAATTTTTTGCTTGTTTTAAATTCATAACGCCCGCGTCTTTGTTCGTGCGCCAATTTTACAAATGTAAAATTGTGTGCAAATGCTTTATAATTTATAGGCTAATTTTTACATTATCAAAGCCGTCTCCGCCAAGCATTTTTTTGTAGCTTGAAAATTCTTTACTTTCCATATATCTATTAATGTTTTTTAGTTCAACACCTGAATTAAAAGATAAGCTATCAAGAGAAAGTGGAGCATCAGCATTATCTAAAAAATTTTTTAAAGTATGTTTATCAACTTCATCTTTTGATTTACAACTTGGGCAAACATCATCACTTGAAGCAAAAAAACAGCCACAACGTACACATTTATTAAATTTCATTTTTCATTTCCTCCTAAGTATGACAAATTTCGACATTATTCTATCATAATTTTTTATAAAAATAAAGATACAAATGAAAAAAATTGCACTTGAAAAGCAAAATTTTAAAATATATAATTAAGAAAAATAAAGGAGCACAAGCAAATGACAAAAATCGCTGAAAGCCTTGGGGCTGTATATATATATATATATATATCGTAAGATTTAGTAAAATAAAATTATGTGAACGTAGTAGAAAAACTATGCTTTTTATGCGTATATAAAAAATGCGCAAAGGAGCATAGTTTTTTATGTTTATTTAAAATTAAGAATTAAAAAATACGAGGAGGAATCAGAGAATGAAAAACAAAAGTAAAAAAATTAAAATGTTAAAAAAACAGGTACAAGGTATAACTTTAATAGCGTTAGTCGTTACTAT
>CALXWN010000038.1:0-9074 GCA_944392415.1 uncultured Clostridia bacterium
TGTCCTGTGACTCCATGCCCAATTTCATTCCTTTCAATTACAATTGTTTTATATCCTTTTTTCGTCAAATAATAACTCAAAGTTATTCCACTAATTCCTGCACCTATAATACATACATTTGCACTTGTATCCTCACTTAACTCTCCATTTGAATTTATCTTTTCTATTTCGTCTATCCATAATGAATTCATTTTTATTCTTCCCTTCTCGTAATATTAATTTCTTGTCAAAAATGGACGTTCCAATTGATAATTAACATTTTTCTTTTCTTGTAATATATAATTTTTTCAAAACTGGACGTTTCCATTGACAAAAAACTTTTCTCTATTTATTATCTTTTTTAATTTTGATTTTATTCAGTGATTTTAAATACACAATAATAAATTTGATTTTTTTGCATAAAATAGTTTTATAAAATACTTTAATTTTTAGGTTTAATTTATTACATATGGTATTATTAATGAAAAAAATTTTGAAACGATCCTTTTTATAAAATTGCATTTCATAAAAAGGACCTATTTAAATGTAGAATTAATCTATTAAATAATAATTTGCTTCATACCCCAAAGCTCTTCCTTCAAACAGTAATTCATAATTATCAGAATTTGTATACTCTAATACTTGATTTAACACTTTATCTATATCATAATAAGCTTTAATACTTAAAATGAATGTATCTTCAAACTCTCTTTCTTTTAAAATTTCTATTTGTTCTTCACTTAATATAAGTGATTCTTTATAGGTCATAAATTCAGGCATATTTTTTATATGATTATACCCATTAAGTCCTATATAAACAAATTGATAATCTTTATACTTTTCTGCAAGCTCAATATATTCTTGGTACTCTTTATACAAATAAGCAGGCTCTTTTGTAATTATGCCATACCCTTGCAGACAAACAATCAAACAAATTGCAAATATATTTATTCCATATTTTATATTTTTTTTGCTTATTTTATTTATGTAGTATGAAACTAAAAATACAACTCCTATAGTTATAATGGGTAAAGTTGGTAATATGTATCTTTGTTCTAAGTAAGGTGCAGTTTTTGAAATAATAAAATAGTATATAATAACAGGTAAAGTTAATATAGCATATTCTGCAATACGTTTATTTTTTCTATTTTGTATAAAATATATTATCACTAATATTAGTACTAATGTTAATAATATATATCCGTACAATATTGCTAATTGAAAACTCCCCAAACATTTCTTCTAAATAATATTTAAGTCTTTCAAAATAGTTCTCTTGTAGACTACCTAAACCTCTATAAGAGAAAAAGATATGATATATACTTGCTGGAAATATTACTACTCCTAATATTGCCAACTTAATGTTTTCACATACCCATGCTTTTCTTTTACCTTTTAAATGTATAAAAAGTATTATAAACATTACTAAAGCAAATAAGCAAAAATAGTAATGTGTCAAAAAGCCAAGTATTGTGGCAATGCTAAGCCATAACATTTCTTTTTTACACATTCCATATCTACATATTTTCAAACTAATATATGTATACATTAGTACAAAAAAAGTCATCATCATATACATTCTTTGAAACATTACTGTTGAAATAGCTCCCATGCTAAAACCGTAAAGAACTATGGCTATTAGTCCTGTTTTTTCTTTTTTGTATAGTTTAAAAATTTTAAAGATGAATATACATGATAGTATAAAAAATATTATGTTTATTATAAAAATTATATATTTAGAAAAATGTCCTAAAAAAAATGATGAAACTATGTGTGCCAATATATAAAACAATGGCGGATGAACGTCCCTTGATTGATTTACCAATACTGATGCAAAGTTAAATATATCACTTGGTTCAATTGTTACATATTCTATCGCCTCTTCTTTTGTTTTCCAAATCGGAGTTGTATCCTTTTCTATATAACTTAAATAATTAAAAATAGTTGGATCTTTTATACACGACCAAATATTGCTAATCCAATTACCTTGTAGAATATATTTGCTTATAACTTTATTAGTAACATCCATTTTTCCATATGGTTGAAATAAATTGTCATATTTGTAATTTGATGAGCCATATGAAAATATTTCGTCTTCATTAAAACCTTTTTTTTGATTTTCGTAAAAAAGCATAGTAATAGTTAAAATAACTATTACTATACTTAAAATGATACTCGTTTTATTTTGTAATAATTTTTCTATTAAATTAATTTCACTTTTCAATTGCTTACTATTTTTACTATATATATTTTTTTGCTTATTTAAAGATTTCATTTTTAACCCTTTTTCAATCTATTCTTTTGCTTTTTCCAATAAGCTATCATTTCTACATTATCTACCATAAATATATACTAAAGTTTTTATTTATTCAAGTGTTATTTAAGATTTTTTTATCTTTCCAATAATATTTTAATAGCTATAAGAATTAGTATAATACCTCCTGCTATTTGTGCATGTTTTTTATATTTTTCTCCAAATAAATTTCCAATTTTTACACCTATTAATGATAACAAAAAAGTTATTATTCCTATTGTAAAAACCGCTTCCATTACATTAACATTCAAAAATGCCAAAGTAATTCCTACTGCTAAAGCATCTATGCTAGTTGCAATAGCCAAAGTTATCATAGTTTTGAAATCTATATTTTCTGTTATATCATCTTCACTATCTTTTTTAAAAGCTTCTACTAGCATATTTATTCCAACAGCAACTATTAGAAAAAAAGCAATATAATTATCTACTTGTGTTACTACGCTATTTAATTTATTGCCTAGCAAATATCCTATTATTGGCATTAAAGCTTGAAAAAAGCCAAAATATAATGCAATGACAACAGCTTTTTTCCATTTCACTTTTAGCATAGAAAGGCCTTTGCATACTGCCACAGCAAATGCGTCCATTCCTAGTCCAACACTCATAAATAACATTTCAGTAATTCCCATTAGTATTCCTCCAATTTACTTTTTAGACGGCCCCTTAGAGTAAAAGGACCGTCCATCGTAAAGAATTTACAAAACTCCTAATAATATAATTACTATGATTCCAAGTACAATTCTATACCACCCAAATACTTTGAAGTCGTGTTTTTTTATGTAATTCATTAAGAATTTTATTACAAATATTGATACTAAAAATGCAATTAACATACCTACTATTAATACTGCCAATTCCATTCCTGTAAAACTTAAACCAAATTTTAAAATTTTAAGTAAGCTGGCTCCAAACATTACTGGAATTGCTAAGAAAAATGTATATTCTGCTGCTACTGTTCTAGAAATTCCTATAAGTAAAGCTCCTATAATAGTTGCTCCTGAACGTGAAGTCCCCGGAAATATTGCTGCTATTAATTGAAATAAACCTATAATAATAGCATCTTTATAAGTTAAGTCTGTTATGTCAGTTACTCTAGGCTTCATATCTTTTTTCTTGTTTTCTATAACTATAAATGCAATACCTACCAAAATTAACATTGTTGCTACTACCCATGAATTATATAGATATTTATTTAATATATCATCAAATAGCAACCCTACAACTGCCGCTGGTATACAAGCTACTAATATTTTAGCCCATAAAATAAGTATATTCTTATCCAATACTACTTTTGAATTTCCTCCATGCTTACTTTTTTGCATTTTAAGAGGCCATATACTTTTAAAGTACAGTACAACTACCGCTAATATTGCTCCTAATTGTATTACTACATCAAACATATCAAAAAAGCCTTCTGAGATCCCCTCAAACTTTAAAAAATTTTCTGCTAATATTAAATGTCCTGTACTACTTATTGGTAGCCATTCTGTAATTCCTTCAATTACTCCATATATTATTGAATAAATAATGTTTAACATCTTTTCCTCCTACTTTTATTATATTTTTATTTTGAAATTTATTTTTTATGATAAAATTTAATTAATTGTTATTATTCATAATTAATAGTAACAATTATTTTTAATGAATTATAACATTTTATTCTTAGACTTGTAAATATTTTTTATTAATGTTATAATTCATATATAAATGTTATGCTTAACTAATTTTAACATATATAAAATTAAATTATAAAAGAAAGGTTATGTTTGTAATATTATAAACATATTTCACGAGGATTTATATTATGGATAAAAGTAAAAATCATTATGATGTTCAAACTGATAACAAAATATTTAAAGACGAATTAGGCACACCACCTAAAGATCAATCTTTAAATAAATATTCCAAAAGAGCTATAAATATAGTTAACCAACACCACATTAATGGCAATATTCCAAATGTTCAAGAAAATGCTTATAGCAAACCATATTCTGTAGATTTAAGGCCTAACTCAAGAAGTAGATATAAATCTTCTCAAAAAATAAGTACTAAAAAATCTTCTAAAACTATTCCTAAGTCTTTAGTATTAGCTTTAGCTGCTGGTTTTGCTATTGGTGCAATAACAGTTACTACTTTAGATATTATGCGTTCTAAAGCTGAAACACAACTTAATACTACAACTGAACAAACCCTAGATAATACTACAGAGCATTCATCTTCTTCGGATTTGGATTCTTCTTTAATACAAAATGCTGATTTAACTCTAGAAAATGATGGTGTCAGTGTTCTACAAACTGAGGTTGCAAGCATACTTGATAGATATTCAAAAAACCCTGACTCTGTTTCTCAACAAGAAATTGAAAATGCTTTAAATAATTGTAGCTCTATAACTAGACAAACTTTGCTTACTAAAGTTGCAGATGCTTACAATAACAGAAATGATGTCACAACTAAAATAAGTACAAATGACTTAATATATAAAAATGGTAATGGAAAAAATAATACCAACCCTTATTATATAGCTACACGTACTAGAACTCCTAGTGGAGTTTATGTAGATACTTTAATTGCAGATAATGCAAAGTTATCTAGCTATATTAGTACACAGGAAAAGATTTCAAATATGTTAGATGATGTTTCAAATAATTCAAATGCTTTTAATAAAAAAGACGCTATTAATCTTTTGAAAAAAGGTATGAATGAAAATGCTGAAATAAATTCTGCTGATTTTAATTATAGTAATAATATGTTTGGACAATATAAATTAAATATAAATCTTGAAAAAGATATTGATGAAGATAGGTAATTTTTATTGAATATATATTCTTAAAAATAGATAAATATTTTTGTAGGATATTTTTAATAAATACATTTGAAAAAGGCAACGGTCGCCAGAGCAACCGCTGCCTTTTTCATTAACAAATTTCTTTACTTAGCGGGCAATTTTGTATCTCCACCTTTGCTGTAAATTCGCATGAGTTTCATGCCATCCTTGCTTTCGCCGACCTTGATAACGTAGTTCTTATCTTGATAAAACATAGCATAGCCATCACTTTGGATTGTATTGTCTGTAGCATTCGGAATCTGCCAAATGTCCACATTGGGAACTCGGCAAACCTTTTTGTAGCAAACATTTCTCCCAAAGTAATTACTCAAGCTGATTTTGGCATCTTCTTGCTTTAATAAATCAAACAAGAAAATGTCTTCTGCTTTTGCACTTTCGTGAATGTTCCGAAAGTACACGTTCTTGAGCATAGGGGCAGTAAAGCCAAGCTTTTTATCAATAAACTTCAAAACTTCGACTTTTTCATTTTCTAAGTTTCTTCCATTACCATGAGGCTTGTATCCTAATGAAATTGCTAGCTTGTACTTTAAGGTGTAAAGATATGTAGCCATATCTAAACCAACTCCTTTTTCAAAAATTTGCCTAATTATTATATCACAATTTACATAAAAAATCAACCAATAAGCTAAAAACTTATTGGTTTTATATGTTTATATATTATTTAAAACTATAAACTTGCTTAAATTAGACTAATAACTAGCCTTAAAAGCTTTACTTACTGGTTGATATTTATTATTCTTCTGAACTTGGAGCATCTTCTTTTGCTTCAGGTTCAGGGGTATTATTGTATACTTCTAATATAGCTTTTTGGATTTTTTCTCTAGTAGCAGGATTTATAGGATGTGCTATATCCTTATGTTCTCCAGTGCTCTTAATCTTTTTGCTAGGCATAGCAATAAATAATACTCCTTCAGGATTTTTGATAACTTTTATTTCGTGTACAACGAATTCGTTATCAAATGTTACAGATGCAACAGCTTTTAATCTGTTCTCTGAATTTACTTTTCTTAATCTTACGTCTGTTATTTCCATAATAGTGTTCTCCTTCCAAAGTTATAAATTTTATGAAAAATATTGCTATTTTTCATACTACTTTATATATTCGCTAATAATTTTCTTTTTCCTTCTTATTTTTACAAAAAATTTTTCCATTTTATGTAACATGCAATCTAAATCAACTTAATTTGTAATTATTATAAAAATATTTTAATAAAATTTTCTATTTTTATGTAAATATTCGTATTGTTTTTTTTTACTTTCTGTAATATAATAGTTAGGCAAATTATATAATTTATTAAGGAGCGTGAATTTTTTTGGCAAACTTGCAAGATTTAAAAAGATATAAAAACATTTACATGATAGGCATTGGCGGTATAAGTATGAGTGGTATAGCTGAAATTCTTAAAAATTGGGGATTTCATGTATCAGGCTCAGACATTAACTCTTCTGATGTTATAGACAAACTTATAGCTAACGGCATTTCTGTTACCATAGGTCATAATTTAGATGTCCTTTCTAAAGCAGATTTAGTCGTTTATTCAGCTGCAATTAAGCCAACGGATGTTGAACTTGTTAAGGCTCACGAACTGGGCATACCAGTTGTTGAAAGAGCTGATTTTTTAGGTGAAATTACCAAATGTTTTAGAAATACCATATGCGTTTCTGGCACTCATGGTAAATCTACTACCACATCTATGGTTTCCATGTGCTTTTTGGAGTCTCACAAAGATCCTACTATTCAAATAGGTGCAGCACTAGATGATATAGGTGGAAATTACCGAATTGGCAATAGCGACTTTTTTATACTAGAGGCTTGTGAATATGTAGAAAGCTTTTTAAAATTCTACCCTAAAGCAGAAATTATACTTAATATAGACAATGACCATTTAGATTACTATGGCACTTTGGATAATATAAAATCTGCATTTGTAAAGTATGTTAAATTACTTCCTGATGATGGTATTTTGGTTTATAATGCAGATGATCCTAATTGTGCTCATTTATCACAATATACTAAAGCAAAAAGTTTAACATTTGGTATTAATTCATCAAATGCAAATTTTGTTGCCAAAAATATTTCTTTTGATAAAAATGGTTATCCATCTTTTGATGTATACTATAACAACTCTTTTTATAAAACAATGAAATTATCCATACCTGGTAAGCACAATGTACTTAATGCACTTTCTTGCATAGCTTTATGTAATGAGTTTGGATTAGATAAAAATGATATAAAAAATGCACTATTAAAATATAAAGGTGCTCATAGAAGATTCGAATATATTGGTGAATTTAATAACGTTAAAGTTTATGATGATTATGGTCATCATCCAACAGAAATACAAGCAACTGCAGATGCTTTGAAAAAGAAACATTATAATCATTCTTGGATCATTTTCCAACCTCATACCTATAGCAGAACCAAAAACTTATTAGATGATTTTGCTAAATGCTTACTAAATTTTGATAATATTATTGTTACAGATATTTATGCAGCTAGAGAAAGTAATACTTATGGTGTTTCTGCCAAAGATATTGTTGAAAAAATAGATTCTATGGGTAGAACAGCTTACTATATACCTAATTTTGACGACATAGTAGATTTTGTTAAAAGAAATGCTAAACCTGATGACATTGTACTTACTCAAGGTGCTGGTACAGTAACACAAATTGGACCAAAATTAGTTGAAAAAAACTAGGAGAAAAGCCTCCTAGTTTTTTAATTCTCGTAATCATTTTCTGCAAGTTCTGGATACTTAAAATCTTGCCCTGAGCCAGACACATCTCCATCATTTACATGATTTTTATTAAATGTTTTTGCACCTTTTAAAAAGTATTTATATTTATACTCACGTTGTAATAAAGAACTTCCACTACCAATATAAAGAGGATCATCCCATGTAGCATCTACTGCATACCAATTACCATCTTCCATTTGTACATAGTTCCATGCATGAGCCTCCTCATTTCCGTTATCATCATAGCCAGCCCCATAAACTAATACACAAGGTATATTTAATTTATCTAATAAATATTTTAACCCTTCTGCATATCCTTCGCAAACAACCTTCTTATTTATAAATGTTCCATAAATATTGTCTTTATTATCTGTATCATTATTATCATAGTCTAAATTATCAACCAGCCAATCATGGACATATAATACTTTGTCAAATCTTGTTCCAATTGCATTTGATACTATTTCATTTGCCACATTTTGAACTTCATTTATAGCATTATTTATCTCTTCTGCATTATTGAAACTTGAATTATAATATGTTGTGCCAGCTTGTGGAGCTAAAGTAAATCCATAAGATTTATAATTTAAAAATGCTGACGTTCTTGTTGATACGGCTAACTTAGTAGTATCTACAAAAAATAATTCCAAATTATCCAACGTTACAGCATCCCATGCTGACTGAAAATAATTTTCATTTTCATTTCCACCTATTTCTATTATGCTATCACTAACACTAGATGGAAATTTAATAGGCTCTGTACCACTTTTTAAGCTATCAGTATTTTCTAAAATAGTAGTATACATTATTTTAGCAGGTTCTTCTAATTGATTGTAATAATACCTTAAAGCTATATTGTTTGTAGAAGATAATTCTTCATTAAAATAATTTTGATAATCTACTGTTGATGTAGTATTATTTTCTACAAAAGATGAATAAATAATTATGCCCAAAATAATAATTAGTATAATTAAAATAAGTGTAATAATGCTAAATCCATGTTCTATTTTTTTTAACTTTTTCATAAATTTTCAGTTCCTTTTCATCTAAAGTTTCGATAATTTTTAAATTTACTTCAATAATTATATACAAATTTTTATTAATATGTCAATGTCTAGCATCTTTGAGTTTCGGGATTTTTTAAAAATTTAGAAAAAAGTTATCCACAGAATTATTACATTTCTGTTAAAATAAAGAA
>CALXWN010000039.1:0-9021 GCA_944392415.1 uncultured Clostridia bacterium
AAAACGAACGTAAATTATTATATAGTAAATATCGTAAGTTTCAACTTCTTCAATTTACTTATCTACATTATACGTGGATATAATATTAATAAATGAATTTGATTATAAATATTATGTGTTATCTTGCTTACTAGAAAATTATGAAGAAAATATTAACTATTTAGATATTGTAAAAAAATTTATTTCTAACCAAAAAACTAATAATGTAAAATATACTTTTAACGTTAGTGTGATTATAAAATATAGTAAATTTGATTGT
Source organism: uncultured Clostridia bacterium (assembly GCA_944392415.1). GTDB lineage: Bacteria > Bacillota > Clostridia > TANB77 > CAG-508 > CAG-793. The sequence continues at coordinate 260 of CALXWN010000039.1, forward strand.
AATTTATTAAATACTTATACAAAGCAAATTATTAAATCTAATGATTTAAATTTGTTTTCACGATATCTGGCTATTCCTAAAGATTTTGACGAAATACAAAAGATATATAATACTTTTAATGATAAACATTTACTAGAAGAATTATATATAATGACTTTGCCATCCCATTTTGCAGATCATAGTGGATATTTAGGTTATTTACTTGTTAAAAATAATTTTAAATTTATTAATAAACTAATTAAAAAAGATAATTACAATTCCGGAAAGCTTCGTGAAATAATTAATTATTTATGGGATGATAAAGATTATATGAATTTAATTTTAAAAACATATGATGCGATAAAGGAAGAATATTTGGGTTATTTAAGCCTATATCATTTATTTGAAAACAATAAATATGAAGATAAGCAAATTAAATGGTTTAAAAAATATATACTAAATAATTTGACTAATGCAAATAATTTAAAAGATGTATTTAGAGTTATAGGAACAAAAAAAGCATTGATTAGAAAAGATTTAATTTTATTTTTATTAGTACATTCAGAGGATGAAAGAATAATAGAAGGAATAAATTTATTTTCTTTAAGAGAATCATGGTCAGGAAGTAGGTTGCCACTTATAGATAAAAAAATAAGTTTTTTGGAAGAATTAAAGCAAGAAATTAATTCTAAACAAGAAATAAAATATTTGTATTGTATTCAATATTTAGAGGAATGCATTAATATTATAAAAAAGGATAAGAGAAAGGTTGAAATTGAAGAATATTTAGATGATTTTCTTGATTAGTGTAGAATTTACTGAATAAATGATTTGAATAATATTTTGTTAAACGATAAAATTGATTGGAAATGCAAAAATAAGATTATAGAATTAGATTATGATAATTTTCAAGTGCTTGTAAAACTAAAGTTAAAAATTCCCAGGGATATTCAATTAAAAGAATATGTAAAAATTGAAATATTTAGTAATTTAGAAGAAATAATATTTACTTCAGAAGAATTTTGGTTGAAATTAAAAAATACAAAAATAGAAACATAACTAAATTTATTATTCGTAATTGCAATTTTTTCTGATTGTCAACAATTAAAAATAATAAAGTCTTTTATTAATAAGATTAATAATTTAATAGATTAAGAAATAATGACATTTATTGATTCACAACAAAATAAAGAAGAATGTGATGATGCTATACTTGAGAAAGAATATGATAGAACAAAAAAAGAAAGAATGGAATCTGTAAATGAAGATAACTCCAATATAACAGAACTTCAAATAATTGATAGTGGCCTTGTTGTATTTACTAATGATATTTATGATGATTATGAGTCGGTTAATTTAATAATACATGGGGATTTATAAAAATCTTCTAAATGACTTTTATAGACATAATAAAAAGATTTTGATACAATGAAACAAATGGAGTGTGTTGATATATGGCTTTTAAGAGTTATAGTTGGTCTATTGGAACTACTAGTTTTAGAACAAGTCAATTAAATTATAAAATAGAAAGACAATTGCAGTTATTAAAAGAGTTTTGGAATATCAATTCTGATAATGAATGGAATAATGATACACAAGAAAAGTATTATAATTATTTAAAAGAAAAAGATTTTGTAGCAGGGGATGCAAAGAGGCGTGATAAAGATGCTAGAGAAAAAACTTCAGGATTAGTTGATATAGGAGTTTTAACTAGTGATAGAAAACTTACTGAAGTAGGTGTACACATTGAAGAATTATTAAATAAAAAGATAAAAAAAGATAATATTTTTCTAATTCCTGAAGATAGTTACTATTATTTATTGCAATTTTTAAAACTTCAAATTACAAATGATGGATTACAAATAAAACCTTTTATTGCACTGATTTATATGATAGAAAAATTAGGCTATTTAACATATGATGAATTCACTTATTTATTACCATTATGTAAAAATATGTTTGATGTCAAGAAGATGATAGAGAGAATTAATGCTAATAGACTAGGAATAGATATAGATACTATAATTACTACAAAGATTTACGATATGCCTAATTATTTACAGGCATGGCAGGTTTTTAGGGAAGATTATCCTGTTACCGAAAAAACATTTGAAAAAATTGGGCTAAATAGGAAGAGTCGCACCTATGATTGGCCATATAATAATTTATACCATATATTAGTAGATTTAGTATTCCATTTAAAACATGAAAATTTTATAAATAGATTAGATAAATATAATGACTTATATAGTGCTTGCAAAAAAATTTCTGGAAATGCCCAGAAGTTATGGAACGATTACTTGTTTTTTGGGTATAAGCCAAAACAATTTGATGAAGAATTTGATTTAAAGTTTAAACAGATATCTTTATCTTTACAAAAAAATATTATAGATTTTAAAAGGGAATTTTTTGAAAAGCTTCATGTTTTTAAATGGAAGGTTAATTTGAAAGAATACTTCGACTTAAACAAAAGATATTTTTCTTTAACTGATATAATAAAATTTGAAGAAGATAAAATTGAATTAGATTTATTAGCAAAGTATTATTTTGAAAATATCATAGATGACTTATTAGAAGAAAAATTCCTTAATTCAGCAGAATATATGAAACTATTTCATAGTTTAGTGCCTATAGAAAGAATTTCTATCAAATACAATATTAATATGAAAGACGTTGTAAATAATATTAATAAATCTTTAGGTACAGATTTAACAATTTATAATATTAAAAATTATGTTGAATCTGAGAAGTTAAAAGAGTTTAATAAATTAATAGATAGTAAATTTAAAACGGCAGACCTTATCAGATTATTACAACAAATAAGAAATAGAGAAGATGAAAGTGTAACAGAATATGTAACAGATAATGCGACAGTACCTACAATTTTTGAATATGTTTTAGCAATTGCTTGGTATAGAATAAGTGGCAAAGAGGGAAATATATTAGATTATATGAACTTAAGTTTAGACGCAGATTTGCTTCCTAAAACGCATGCCGGTGGAGGAATGGCTGATATAGTTTATAAGTATAATAAATCAATTTATCCTAAACATGATTTAATTTTAGAAGCAACTTTATCTGAATCAACAGGACAAAGAAAAATGGAATTAGAGTCTGTTCCTAGGCATTTGGCAACTAATATAATTCAAACAGGCAATTCATCTGATTATGCAATATTTGTAGCAAGTAATTTAGAAGAAAATGTAATATTAGGAATGAGAGGAGTAAGAAACACGTATTATCCCAAAGGAAATGGAGAATATATTAATAATTTAAAAATCATTCCTATAGATATTGAAATTATAAATAAATTTCTTGTTAATGATATAAAATATGAAGATATATACAAGTGGTTTGACAGTGCATATCATTCAACAACTCCAGATCCAATATGGTATCAAAAAGAAATATTAGAAAAAATATAAAAGATAGTTGTGATGCTATCTTTTTTTTGCTATAATACAATATGTAAAATAAGATGCCTAAAATGGAAATGAGATGAACTATATGAAAACAATTTCAATTAACAATAGAAGATACATAGGAAGTAAATCTAGAATGTTAAACTTTATTGATGAAGTTATAAAGAAAGAGAACATAACTTTTTCTTCTTTTTTAGATTTATTTGCAGGGACAGGTAACGTTGGATATCATTTTAATAATCAACAAACAAAAATATATGTTAATGACATTTTAAAATCTAACTATCTATCATTTTTAGCATGGTTTGGTTGTGAAAAAATTGATAGAAAAAAAATAAAAAAATATATTGAAAAATATAATAGTATATCTGATATCAAAGAAAATTATTTTTCAAAAAATTTTAGTGAAACATATTTTAGTAAAGATAATTGTAAAAAAATAGGTTTTATAAGAGAAGACATTGAAACAAATTATTTGCAAAAAAAAATAAATCAACGTGAAAAAGCAATATTAATTACATCATTAATTTATGCGATGGATAAAATTGCTAATACAGTTGGACATTATGATGCATATAGGAAAAACGGAAATTTAGAAAAGAAATTAGAATTATGTATGCTGGATTTAAAGTCAAATACAAATAATAAAAATAATAAAGTTTTTAATAAAGATGCTAATGAATTAGTAAAAAATATTAAAGCAGACCTAGTATACATTGATCCTCCATATAATTCACGACAATATTCTGATGCTTACCATTTATTAGAAAATGTTGCCATGTGGGAAAAGAAAAAAGTGCATGGTATTGCAAAAAAAATTAATGTAGATAATGTAAAAAGTAAATATTGCTCAGTATCTGCACCATTAGTTTTTAAAGATTTAATAGAAAACATTAATGCAAAATATATAATTGTTTCTTATAATAATATGGGTACAAAAGGAGCTGGAAGGTCACAAGCAAAAATTAGTGATGAAGATATACTAAATGATTTAGCCAAAAGAGGGAAAGTTACAGTATACGAAACGGATTTTAACCAATTTAATACAGGAAAAACTCACATTGATGGACATAAAGAACGACTATTTGTATGTAAAGTTGGAAAAACTAAGAATAAAAAAACAAAAGGAGTAGTTACTCAAATTGATAAAGTTAAGTCTCCTTTAAATTATACAGGAGGAAAATATAAAATAATAAATCAATTGCTCCCACTTTTTCCTAGAAAAATAGGAACATTTATAGATCTATTTTCTGGTGGAGCAAATGTTGGTGTAAATGCTAAAGCAGAAAAGATTATTTGTATTGATAAACAAGAAGAAATTATACGTATTATGAATGATTTGAAGAAATATGATGAAGAATATATTGTTGATTCTCTGGAAAAAATAATTTCAAAATATAAATTAAGTAATTCATTATTAAATGGATATAAAGAATATGGTTGTACAAGTGACAAAGGATTAGGGTCATACAATAAAGAACAATATTTAAAATTAAGAAATGATTATAATAATATTAAAAATAAATCAATAAAAAAAGATTTGATGCTTCTAACATTAATAATTTATTCCTTTAATAATCAAATTAGATTTAATTCTAGTAATGAATTCAATATGCCAATTGGCAAAAGAGATTTTAATAATTCTATAAGAAAAAATTTAAGACAATTTATGAAAAAAATTAAAGAGCAAAATATTGACTTTATATGCTCAGATTTTAGAAAATATTCTATTCCTTATAAAGAAGATACGTTTGTATATTGTGATCCACCATACTTTTTAGGTACAGCAAGTTATAACGAGAATGGAGGTTGGACTGAAAGAGATGAAATAGACTTGCTTGCTTATTTAAAAAGTTTAGATGCTAGCAATATAAAATTTGCTCTATCAAATGTCATTGAGCATAAAGGAAATAAAAATGTCATTTTAAATAAATGGATAAAAGAAAATAATTATAATGTTCATATAATTCAATGTAATTATAATAATTCTAACTATCATAAACAAGAAGGAAATATTACTAAAACAATCGAGATTTTAGTTACTAATTATTAATTGAGTGGTATTCAAAAAAACTAAAAAATAATAATGTTTTGTATTATTGAAAACAGTAAAAAAATTTATTATAATATATTTATATAAGCGCTAGTACAGGCTTTGTAGTTTTGTACTGCGCTTTTTTTGTAGGAGGTAGTAATAATGTTAAGAATTTATATTGGTCCTAATGGCTATGGAAAAACACATAGGATAATGGAAGAAATAAAAGATTTAGAAAAAAAAGATTATATATTATTAAGTTCGGAATTAGTATTTGCAGATGAAATGAAAGATACAGTAAATAGTTCTTTTGTTATGGACTATATAATACAAGAACTTTTAAGTAATGATGAAGTTGAAAATGCAAAAAAAGCTTATGAAACTTTAGTTGATAAAAGTATAGAAGAAAATCAGCAAATGTATAATGATATCATGGATGAAGTATTAGCTTTAAATCAGCAGCAAAGAAAAAAAGATGTTATAGCGTCTACACCAACGAAGGAATATAAAAAAACGGTAAAAATTAATGCAGATGATTTGAAAAATAGTATGGGAAGTGGACAAAAGTTACAGTTTTTATTAAAATTAATACAACACAGCAATAAAAAATACGTTTATTTAGATGAACCAGAAAATCATACTCATCCGTCAATGTTACATATTACTGCAAGGTTAATAAATGAATTAAGTGAAACAAAAGAAGTATGTGTAGCAACACATTCTCCTGAATTACTAAATTTATTAAATATTGACTTTAAGAATATTTATATTTTTAATGATCCAGAATTTAGGGGACCACAAAAAATAGATTTTGAGAAAGCTGTTGTTATTCCTGCAACAATCAATTTAGAAAATATAAATCATAAATCTAGAAGTTATTATGATATAGAAACATTAAAAAATAATATACTTGAATTGCATAAAAAAGAATTTTTTGAAACATTATTTTCTAAAAATGTTTATATTGTTGAAGGGATTAATGATGAGTTGTTTTTAAAAAAATTGTTATATAAATATGGAAAACAATATGAGCAGTATAGTATATTTCATTGTTATGGAAAACCTCATTATTTACCATTTATAAATATTTTTGAAAATTTAGGAATTAAAGTAATTGTCTTATTTGACAAGGATCATGAAAGTGATATTCATATGGCAATTAATAATGCTATAAAAGACAGTAGGGTATATCACGAATTTAATATGATTATTGAGAGTGAATTAGGATATAAAGGTAATAAAAGCGATTCTACCAGTTGGATTGAGTTTTTAGATAATTATGATGAATATGAAAAATATAAATATTTAGTAGAAATTGATTTTAATAATTAAAATTGAAGAAGATCATATGAAAGAGTCAAAAATTATCACCATCATATTATCTATTATATTAATTATTTTAATACCATTAGGAGTTTATTATTACTTTGTTTCTGAATTTATTTACAATATTTTAATTAGTATTATTACTGGAGTTATTGTTTCAATTATAACAGCACTGTGTCAGTATTTTGTTATCAAAGGAAAAATAAAAAATAATATTTTCAATTGCTATTTTGATATGTATAAAGCGATATATGTTTCGAAACATAAAAAAGTGTTATTTCATTATCCAGTATTAAATATTTATAAAAAGTTACTAGTAGTTTCTGATGAATTATCAAAAAATCTTTCTGAATATTCTAGTTTCTTACCTACTAAGAAAAATAAGTTATATAAAAAATTAAATCCAACTCTAAATCCTAACTTTGACAAATTTAATATAAAGAATCTTTCAAAATTAATTCTACCTTTAAATTCAAAAGAATTTAATGAATTGATTATGCCGATGCAGAAAGAATTAAACAACATTTTAAAAAATATAAATACAGAAAAGTTTGAGAAAGAATTTACAGATTTTAAGAAATTATATATTATGCTTAATAAATAATATTGAAGAAAGGAGTACCTAATGAAAAGATATGAATTGATACCAGATGATGATAATATCGAAGCGACTATCAATGAAGATTTGTTAGGAAGAAATAAAAAACTAATTAATCTGATGAAATTATTAAATAATATAAATGAGAATTTTCTTATGTCAATAGACGGTGAGTGGGGAACAGGAAAGACTTTTTTTGTAAAGCAATTAAAATATATTTGTGAAAATGCAGAAAATATCGAATATATAAAAAATCATAAAGATTATGAAAAAATACTACAGTTTTCTAATAAGTATTTACCTATTTATTATAATGCCTGGGAAAATGATAATCATGGAGACCCGCTAGAGTCTATTATTTACAATATTCTAGATCAATACCCTCAATATAGGAAAGAAATAGAAAATCCAGAGGGGATGTTTTCAAGTGTCAAAACTATTTTATTAAATATAATAGATAAAGGAAGTTTTGGAATAATTTCTAAGGAATGTTTTGAACAATTAAATTCATTTGAAGAGCTATCAAAAAATATACTTACTGTAGAAGAAATAATTGGTGCAGTAAATGAATTGTTTAATAAAATATTAAATGATGATAGCAGATTACTTTTGATTATAGATGAACTAGATAGATGTAGACCTGATTATGCAGTAAAAATGTTAGAAACATTAAAACATTTTTATAATAATCAAAAATTAACTATTGTTGTTGTGACAAATAATAAGCAGTTAAGTTATACTATAAGAAAATATTATGGTAATGAATTTGATGGATATGGATATTTAAATAAAATTTATGATACAGTTATTACTCTTGAAACAGAAAATCTTGATAATTATTTAAAGAGACATTGCCAAATTATAAATTCAACATATTTACCAGAAAATATGTCAGCATTATTATTTAATCTTTTACATTTTTCTTATAGAGAGTGTAATAAATATATGTCTATGTACAGAATCGTTGAACCATATACTAATTATCAAAATGACTTTAATCGAAATAGATATATATTTGAAGCGGATATGCTACTGCCAATTGCATTAGCACTGAAAATAAAAAACATTGAGGAATATAATCGATTTATCAATGGTGAAAGTGAAGCATTTATAAAAAAACTATTGAGTTCAATACCATATATTGACTACGATAATGTATATGAAAATTGGTTTAAGGAAATATTAAGAGTACAAGAAGATGAAACTTTAGAAGAAGTTTTTATAAGGCGATATAAAGATTTATTTACTAGAAGGCCAAAATATGATGATTTTCCATATTTAGAGGCAATATCAATGTTGGGTAATTCAATAAATTTCTTTGAAGAACAAGAATAGATTATTTAAACATACTTGAAATCTTCTTCAAATAGAGCTAACATACACTACAAGGAATCGATTTTTA
>CALXWN010000040.1:0-9021 GCA_944392415.1 uncultured Clostridia bacterium
CTAAGTTCTTTACTTGCATAATACAAAAGTTGTCCATCTTGAGCAACTGCTTTTAAAACTAAATCTTTATCTTCAAATAACTTACTTGATGCATATGCTAATACCCAACTTGCTTTGTCTTTTAAAGCTTGAAGCATAAATTCTTTATTGTCAGCATTTGCTTCTGCATCTTCTATTTGATACTCTTTTTCTTCTTCATCCATTATTTTTTCTTCTTTCTTTCTTAAAATTTTTGAAACTTAAAAATAAACTTTAGAAACGCCCTTTAGTATTAAACTTTAAAGAGCGTTATTATAATTTAGATTTTAAAACCCTAGTACTGTCTACCCCAAATTACCATTTTATCTGCTTTTTTACCACAGCATACACATGTGTCCCCAACTTTTTCTTGCTCAAATGGCATACACCTTGATTTTGCCGCTGTAAGTTCTTTTATTTTTGCCTCACACTCACTGCTACCACACCACATGGCTTTTATAAAACCTTGTTCTTTATTCATATTTGCTTGAAATTCCTCTAAGTTATGTGCTACTGTTGTTTTTACTTCCATTCTTTTTTTACAAGCTTCAAACATATTTTTATGTATGTCTTTTAGTACTTTTTCAATTTTTTCTTCTACTTCATTTAAATTTACTGTAATTTTTTCTGAATTATCTCTTCTAACTAATACACATACCTCATTTTCTATATCTCTTGGTCCTAATTCAATTCTTAATGGAACTCCTTTCATTTCCCAGTCATTAAACTTAAAACCTGGTGATACTTGATCTCTAAGGTCTATTTCCATTCTAAATTTATCCTTTAATGAATTGTATAGCTCTTCTGCTTTTTCTTTGACACCATCTTTATGCATTGCAATAGGCACAATTACTGCTTGTATAGGCGCTACCTTTGGTGGTAATTTTAATCCTCTATTATCGCCATGAGCCATTATTATTGCCCCTATTAATCTTGTTGATATTCCCCATGATGTTTGATAAGCATATTCTTGGTTTCCTTCTCTGTTTTGAAATTTTACATCAAATGGTTTTGTAAAGTTTTGTCCAAAATAATGTGAAGTTCCTGCTTGTAATGCTTTTCCATCATAAGTCATTGCCTCAACTGTATATGTTTCAACTGCACCTGCAAAACGTTCTGTTTCTGTTTTTATTCCTTTTATTACTGGAATTGCTAAGAAGTTTTCTAGAACATCTGCATAAATTTCAAGCATTGTTAAAGTTCTTTCTTTTGCTTCTTTTTCTGTCTCGTGAATTGTATGTCCCTCTTGCCATAAGAATTCTCTTGAACGTAAAAATGGTCTTGTTTCTTTTTCCCATCTTAATACACTACACCATTGATTATATACCATTGGTAAGTCTCTCCAAGATTTTAACCATTTTGAATACATTGTAGTAAAAATTGTTTCTGAAGTAGGTCTTATACAAAGCCTTTCATCTAACTTTTCTCCACCTGCTTCAGTAACCCATGCTACTTCTGGTGCAAAGCCTTCTACATGATCCTTTTCCTTTTGTAATAAGCTTTCTGGAATTAGTACTGGAAAGTATGCATTTTTTACACCTGAATCTTTGAACAATTTATCAGTATAATTTTGAATATTCTCCCATATTGCATATCCATAAGGTCTTATTGCAATGCAACCTTTCGTTTCTGTATAATCTGCTAATTCTGCCTTTCTAACAATATCTGTATACCATTGTGCAAAATTTTCATCAATATTTGTTATTTCTTTTACATAATCTTCTTTATTTGCCATTCTTTTTCCTTTCCTACTCGTAATAGTATTTATTATATAATTTATTCATATAAATTTCAATAATCATTACCCATTATCCTGTTTATATTCTATTTCTTCCATATACGGGAACATTTGCTTAATTGCTTTTGTTGTAATCATTGTTTTTACTGGTACTGGGTTTCTACTCATTTGTTCAACTAGTTCTTGCATATAGCAATTTTCTCTAACTTTATAAACCATATATCTATTTCTTACATAATTAAATAATATTTTATATCCATCGTCTAAATCTTCTGAAAAGCGTTTGAAAGTGTACTTGCCATCCATTTAGTAATAATCTCTCCTTTTTAATAAATTTGTGCCAATAGGGACGCTTCTTATTTACTACTTAGTGACAATGATGTGGCATCCCTATTGACAATTACTTTCCTTTATTTAATCATTTGCTCAAATTCTTCCTCACTAATTACTGTAACTCCAAGTTTTTGAGCCTTATCTAATTTGCTTCCTGCATCTTCTCCTGCTAGTACATAATCTGTTTTCTTTGATACACTTGATGAAGTTTTTCCACCCATTTTTTCTATTATATCACTAGCTTCTACCCTCGAATATTTTGAAAGCGAGCCTGTAAGCACAAAAGTTTTTCCATCAAATCTATTATCTATTTGCTCTTCTAAATGTTTTGTATTAACTCCTGCTTTTACTAATCTGTCTACCAAGTCAATTGTCTGCTTTTCTTTAAAGAAACTACATATGCTTTCCGCAATTACTTCGCCTATATCGTCCTTTGTAGTCAAGTCAAAAGCGGTTGCATTCATCAAATTTTCTAGTGTTCCATATTTCTTAGCTAAAACTTTTGCTAATTTCTTTCCTACGTGTCTAATTCCAAATGCAGAAATCAAATTTTCTAAATCTCTATTTTTACTTTCATTTATTGCATTTATTAAGTTCTCGGCAAATTTTTTGCCATTTTTCTTTAAAGATGCTACATCTTCTACTGTTAGACTATATATATCGGCTATATCTTTTATAAGTTTATTATCCAATAATTGCTCAACTATTTTATATCCAAGGCCTGCTATATCCATCCCATCATTTGAAGCAAAATGTACAATATTCCTTAATGCCTTTGCACTACATTCTATTCCTGTACATCTAATTGCCGCTTCGCCCGGCTCTCTTACTGCTGGCGCACCACAGACTGGACATACTTTTGGCATCTCAAACTCTTTTTCTTCACCTGTTCTTTTATCTTTTAGTACATCTACTACTTCTGGTATTACATCTCCCTGTTTTTGTATAACAACATGGTCGCCTATCATAAGTCCTTTTTCTTTTATAAAGTCTTCATTGTGAAGAGTTGTTTTAGATATAGTTGAACCAGCAACTTTTACAGGTTCTAATACTGCCATTGGAGTAATTACACCTGTTCTTCCAACTTGGCAAATTATATCCTTTAAAATTGTTTCTTTTTTCTCTGGTGGATATTTATATGCTATTGCCCATTTTGGCACTTTAAATGTTGTTCCTAATTCTTCTCTAAACTTTAAGTTATCTACTTTTACAACTGCTCCATCTATTCCAAATGTAAGCTCTTCTCTTCTATCTCCAATTTCTTTTATTGCTTGGGCTGCTTCATCTATGTTATGACAAAGCTTTCTAAAAGGTACTACATTGAATCCTAAATCAGCCAAAAAATTTAGTTCTTCCCAATGTGAATTAAAAGTAGTTCCATCAAATTTTTGTACATTAAATATGTATATATCTAATGGTCTTTCTGCTGTTATTTTGCTATTCAATTGTCTTAAAGAACCAGCAGCTGCATTTCTAGCATTTGCGAAAAGAGTTTGTCCTAATACTTCTCTTTCTTCATTTAGAGCTTCGAATTCTTTTTTACCAATAAAGATTTCTCCTCTAACAGTAATATCTAATGGCTCTTTTAATTTATGAGGTATTGATTTTATTGTTTTAACATTTGGTGTTACATCTTCCCCAACTAGTCCATCTCCTCTTGTAGCACCTTGCACTAAAACACCTTTTTCATATTTAAGAGCACAAGATAAACCATCTATTTTTGTTTCAACACAATAGTTGGTTTCCTCACCATATTCTTCTGCTTTTTCTTTTATTCTTTTATCAAAATCATATAATTCTTCAAAAGAAAATATATCTTGCAAACTTTGAAGAGGAACCTCATGTGTTACTTTTGCAAAATCTTCTTTTACATGGCCCCCAACCTTTTGCGTTGGTGAATCAGGAGTTATAAGTTCTGGATGCTCCTTTTCTAACTCCTTTAATTCATTCATTAACATATCATATTCATAATCAGATATTTCCGGTTTATCTTCATCATAGTATTTTTTTGAATGATAATTTATCGTTTTACGTAATTCTTCAATTCTTTCTTTTGCTTCCATTTGAAACCTCACTTCTTTTTCATATCTTTAAACAATTCTTTTGAGCCTTTTAAATAATCATATCCTGAGAAAATTGTTGCAACTAGGCAAATAATCATTAAAATTGTAGAAGCTAAATTTAATGCAAATGCTCCTCCACTCAAATTTCCAGTAAATATAGCCCCAAAGCCATTTACATCTACAAATGCCAATATTATTGCTAGCATTTGAGTAACTGTCTTTAATTTTCCCCATACGCTTGCTGCTATTACTTTACCATTTTGTTCTACTGCTATAAGTCTATATCCTGAAACAGCAAACTCTCTTGTTATAATTATAATAGGAATCCAAGCAGGTAATTTTCCTGCCCCTACCAATATAAGCATTGCAGAAACCACTAAAATTTTATCTGCTATTGGGTCTAAGAATTTTCCAAAGTTTGTGATTTCATTATTTTTTCTTGCTAAGTAACCATCTAATTTATCAGTAAGAGATGCTATTATAAATATAATATCCATTATTATAAAATTCAAAGGCACTCCTAGAACATCCACTGGTATATTTATTAGTGAAAATATAACCATTATTGGTACTAATATTACTCTAAATATAGTTAATTTATTAGGTGTATTCATTAAGCTACATTCCTTGCATATGTATTTAGGTCTTTAAGAGGATACCTATAAACCTGCTTTTTAGGAAGCTATATAAACATTTATATAGCTTTCCTAATTATACATCAATTTTAAATTATTCTGCTGTATTATTAACAGTTTCATTTACTACTTCATTTTGCATTTCTGTTTCATTTGCAACTGCATTAGTTTCTTGTGCACTTACAGCATTTTCTAATTGATCAATTAATCCTGTTAATGTTTGCATATCTTCGCCAAATAATCTCCAATCATTATTGCTACTAGAGTTTTTAACATTTCCATTTGCTTTGATTATCTCGTTTATTAAGTCATCAATATTATCTGGATTTGTAATTTCTATATTACCTGCTGATTGTGATAACAAGTTTGTTAATGCTTCATCTAATGTATTTCCAATAGCTATTTTGTTACCTGAAGCAACTACAACTCTTCTTAAAGTAGGCTTTTGTTCTGTTGTTTCATTTAATAATTGTTGATAAACTGGTTCTACATATAAAATAGTATTATTTATTGGAACTGCTATTAAATTTCTTGTAATTCTTGTTCCACTTACAGAAAGACTAGCTATATCAGTTGAAATTGTTTCATCTTGATTTATTTGTGTTTCAACCTGCATTGGTCCTAGTACATTGCTATCAGATGGGAATTCATATAATGTAAGTTTTGCCTCTCCATTTTCATATGTTCCTACCATATATGAAATCATATTTTGTTTTCCATATGGAGTAAATGGTATTACCAATCCTAAAGTTTCTTCATCAGTTCCAGCTGGTTTTACCATTGTATAGTAGCTTTTCATTTGTGTTGTTCTTCCACTATTATTAGTTTCTGCAATTTGCCATATATCATTTGCTCTATATAATACTTCTGGTTGAATATTATGATATTTTTGTATTACTTCTGCTTGTATATCATACAAATATTGTGGATATACAAAGTGTTTACTTATATCTTCTGGAATTTCTTCATCTCTGTCTACAAATAGACCAGGATACATGTTGTTATATGCCATAACAATTGGGTCTGTTCTATCTGTAATGTAGAATTTCATTGTTCCATCAAATGCATTTACTATAACTTTTACTGAATTACGTATGTAATTTATTGTTTGACCATCTTCTAACTCTATTTGCTCAGAGAATGGATAGCTATTTGATGTTGTATATGCATCTATTACCCAATATTGATTTCCAGAGTCATCTATTACCATATATGGATTTTCATCATATGTTAGATATGGCATAATTATTTTTGCTCTCTCTATTATGTTTCTGTTAATAATTATTTTGCTATCGCTATCTACATTTCCTGAAAATGCTAATTGTAAATCTCCTTCTTTTATTCCAAGAATAATTCTATCTAAGAAATTTAGAGTTAATCCCGCATCACCTGTGTATGAATAGTTTTTCTCAGTTCCATCATCATTCAAGTAATCGAATTCTGTATTTTCATCTGGATTTACAACAACTGCATCATTTGTCTCTAATCCAAAGTATATTCTTGGTTCAGAAGTTGATATACTACTATCTGATAAATCTCCAAACTCTTTTTGAATATTATTTAAGTTTCCTTCTTCATCTGTATTACCTGCCATAGTAATTACAGTGCCATAACCATGTGTATATTCATAAGTTTTATTTGAATATGTAGTATTACTACTATCTATTTCTCTAGGGCTAACATACACAGTAGTAGGCTTGTTGTTTATGTTATATAGTTCAATTTGAGTATTTCTATATGTGTAATATCCTTTTTCGGTTTGTGAGCTTTGTAAATCTTGTAAAACATTGCTACTGCTTACTATTGCAATATTATCTATAACATTTTCATTTTGATTCAATTCTTCTTTTGTAATTGTTCCACTATAATTTATATTTTGTTCTTCAATATTTATTCCAAAAGCATTTTTAGTTTGCCTAATATTTTCAGCTATGTATTCTTGGTTTTTATCAACTTCATTAGAGCCAATAAATATTAATTGATATCCTGCTAAAACTACAGCTAATATTATTAAATAAACTGGCACAATAAGTAAGTTTCCTAAAACTCTTCTTGTACTTTTATCTTTTAATGCTTTGTATGCTCTGAATACTGAAATTACTGCTAATACAGCAAATATTATATATCCCCATAGCTTAATAGTAACATCAGAATCTCCTGCGCCGAATAATGAATATTGAGTAGCATCACTTAATTCTATTGTTAAGAATCTCTCATTGCCTATATTTTGCACCATAGAGAAGAATACAAATAGTCCTAATAATATAGCAATTAGCTTAACTCTTGAGCCAAGTTTAGAAACTAAATCAACCTTTTTGATTGACTCACGCGCAACTCCCTCAAAGCTAATGTTTAAAACAATTAGCGCATATACAACCGCATAAATAATTGTAGCAACAACTACTATAAGCAAATATGATAATAAGAATGTTATAAAAGGTCTTTGGAACATGAAATATGAAATATCCATTCCAAATACTAAATCTGTGCTACCAAATTGTGAATTGCTAAAACATAGTAAGATGTTGTTTAGAAAAAATTGAGTTGTAGCAATACTTCCTATAAGTGCTATTATAAATGAAACTGATTTATTTGGAAACTTTGGCATTTCTTTCTTTTCATCATCAAAAAATACCTTAAGTCCTTTTTTTAGTGTTCTATTTGTAAAATAGAAAGCACAATATAAAAATATAAAGTTAACCGCAAAAGTAAGTAGTGAATATGTTAAGTTTCTCCAAAATACTGGTATATAATTTTCGCCAATAGCTTTGAATTCAAGGTAACTACCTCTTACATATACATATAAAGCAATAAGTGCAATTACTAAGATTGCCAAAACTATTATTGTTCTTTTTCTAGTTCTTTTTTTAACTTTTACTGAATTGTTATTTTCATTTTCTTTTTTCAAACAGAATCTCCTCCTTAAATTTTAAGCATGATTTTATCGTAGCTTTAATTATATAGGAAAACCTGATTTTTCCTATATAATTTAAAAATCTTTGGCTATATAATAGCATCAATGAATTCCTTGCTATTAAATACTTCCATATCATCAATTTGTTCCCCTATACCTATGTATTTTATTGGTATTTTATTTTCATCTACAATTCCTATAACTACTCCACCTTTTGCTGTTCCATCTAGTTTTGTAAGAACTAATCCTGTTACTCCAGTAGTTTCTTTAAACGCCTTTACTTGAGATATTGCATTTTGACCTGTTGATGCATCTAATACTAATAAAACTTCCTTTGAACTATTTGGTAATTCTCTGTCTATAACTCTTTTAATCTTTTCTAATTCATCCATTAAGTATTTCTTATTTTGCAATCTTCCTGCTGTATCACAAATAAGTACATCCGCATTTTTTTCTTTTGCAACTTTTATTGAATCAAATATAACTGAAGCTGGGTCTATGCCTTCAGGACCTTTAACTAATTCTGCACCTGCTCTATTAGCCCATACTTCAAGTTGCTCTGTTGCCGCTGCTCTAAAAGTGTCTCCTGAAGCAATTATAACTTTCTTTCCTTGCTTTATTAAATTATTAGCTATTTTTCCGATTGATGTTGTTTTTCCTGCTCCATTCACACCAACCATTAATATTACTGCTGGTTTGTTAGTTAAATCTAGCTCTGGATTATTATCTTTGAATATTTCTTCTATTTCTTCTCTTAAAGCTTGTTTTACTTGTTCTGCTTCTTTTAAATTTTCTTTCTTAATTCTAGTTCTTAAATTATCTATTATTTTTTCTGTTGTTTCCATCCCAACATCTGCAATTATTAACTTTTCTTCTAATTCATCTAGTAAATTTTCATCTACTTTTGTAAAACTAAATACTTGCTTTGTCTTTGCTAGTCCTTGTTTTAACTTATCAAAAAAACCCATTTTTCTACTTTCGCATAAGTTATATTAATGCGAATCTCCTTTTTTATGTATTTAGGTTTTTAGGTTACCTATAACCTTTTTACTAAAATGCTTTGTTTATGCATATTTCTAATTTTTTCACATAATAAGTATAACATAGTTTTCTGAAAAAGTGTACTAGTTTATGAAATTTATTTGCAATAAATGGGTCAAATATGGTATACTTTTATTGTTAAGTTATAAAAACACATTTGCCATTTCTTTTAATATAATACAAACTTTTTATTCAACAAAATTTGCAGGTATAATTTAGTGGTAGAATGCCATGCTTCCGACCTGGTCGCGCGAGTTCGATTCTCGCTACCTGCTCCAA
>CALXWN010000041.1:0-8314 GCA_944392415.1 uncultured Clostridia bacterium
ATTAATCAATTTCAATAGCACCAGTATATAATGCATAGTACATACCCTTTTTAGCCATAAGTTCTTTATGGTCACCACGTTCTAGAATTCTTCCATGGTCTAAAACCATTATTAATTCTGAGTTTCTTATTGTTGATAATCTATGTGCTATTACAAATACTGTTCTGCCTTTCATTAATCCATCCATACCTTTTTGTACAATTTGCTCTGTACGTGTATCTATACTTGATGTTGCTTCATCTAGTATTAATACTGGTGGATTATATAAAGCAGCTCTTGCAATTGATAGTAATTGTCTTTGTCCTTGAGATAAACCTTCTCCGCTTCCTGAAATTACTGTATCATACCCATTTGGCAAGTTTCTAATAAAGTGGTCTGCATTTGCAAGTTTTGCAGCATTTATTACATCTTCGTCACTGGCATTTAAGTTTGCATATTTTATATTATCTTTAATTGTACCTGTAAATAAACTTGTATCCTGTAATACCATACCAAGTGATTTTCTCAAATCCTTTTTCTTAATTTTTTGAATATTTATTCCGTCATATCTAATTTTACCATCTTGAATATCATAGAAACGATTTATTAAATTTGTAATTGTTGTTTTTCCTGCACCTGTTGCACCAACAAATGATACTTTTTGGCCTTCTTTTGCTTCTAGCGTAATATCATGAAGTACCATTTTATTTGGAATATATCCAAAGTTTACGTTTTCAAATTCTACATGTCCACGTAACCTTGTATAAGTAACTCTGCCATCATGATGTGGATGTTTCCAAGCCCACAAACCTGTTCTTTCATCAGTCTCAACTAATTTTCCATTTTCCATTTTTGCATTAACAAGTGTTACATATCCATCATCTACTTCTGGTTCTTCATCTATTAATGCAAAGATTCTCTCTGCACCTGCTAATGCCATTATAACAGAATTCATTTGTTGTGAAACCTGACTTACTGGGTTTGTAAAAGCTTTTATGTATTGTAAGAATGCTGCTATGCTACCTATACTTAGTATATTATTTACTGATAACATACCACCAATTATAGCAATAAATACATATCCTAGGTTACCAATGTTTGCAATACATGGCATTAATACATTTGCATACATATTAGCTTGTGTACTACTGTCACATAATTCTTCATTAAGTTCATCAAATTTTTCTTTTGACTCTTCTTCATGATTAAATACTTTAACAACTTTTTGTCCTGACATCATTTCTTCAATGTAACCATTTACTTTACTAATATCATCTTGTTGTTTTACGAAATATTTAGAACTGTTTCCACCTAAATATTTAGCACAGAATATCATTAATACGACCATACCTAAAACTATTAATGTTAGGTAAACATTTGTTGTAAACATTGATATTAATATACTTGCCATTGTTACAACTGATGAAAATACTTGTGGAATACTTTGACTTATCATTTGTCTTAAAGTATCAACATCATTTGTATATGTACTCATAATTTCACCATGAGCGTGAGTATCAAAATATTTTATAGGTAAACTTTGCATATGATTAAACATATCTTCACGTACTTGCCTTAAAACACCTTGTGAAATATTAATCATAAGTCTATTGTAAATGTAAGTAGCTGTAATACCTACTAAGTACATAACACCCATACCTACAACAGCCATAAACAAATTGCTTAAATCTGGATTCTGCTTACCCATTAGAGGAGTGATATAATCATCTATTAATTTTTGTAAGAATTGTATTCCCATTACATTAGCTATACTACTAACTATAATGCTGATAATAACAACTACAAATTGGAATTTATATATTCCAGTTGCATATTTTAAAAGTCTTTTTACTGTTTTAAAATCTACTGAACCTGATTTTTTCTTCTTTTTCTTGTTCATGTCTTTTGATTCAGCTACTTTTTTTCTGTCTAACTTTTCTTCATTTTTTCTGTCTAAACTTTCTTCATCGACTTTATTTTTCTTACTCATTATCATCTCCTCCTTTCATTTGTGAATTATATACTTCTTGGTATATTTTATTTGTTTTTAATAGTTCTTCTGAAGTACCAATACCATTTATTTTTCCTTCATCCATTACAATAATTCTGTCACAATCCTCTACTGAAGTTACTCTTTGTGCAATTATTATTTTTGTAGTATTTGGTATTTCTTCTCTAAATGCTTTACGTATGTAACTATCTGTTTTTGTATCAACTGCACTTGTTGAATCATCTAATATTAAGATTTTTGGCTTTTTCAAAAGTGCTCTTGCTATACATAGTCTTTGTCTTTGACCTCCAGATACGTTTGTACCACCTTGGTCAATCATTGTATCATATTTATCTGGAAATTCTTGAATAAAGCTATCTGCTTGTGCTAATTTACATACTCTTTCAAGTTCTTCATCATCAGCATTTGGATTACCCCATCTTAGGTTTTCTGCTATTGTTCCAGAGAATAACACATTTTTCTGTAAAACCATTGAAACGCTATCTCTTAGTGCTTCCATATCATAATCTTTTACATTTACTCCACCAACTTTAACAGTTCCTTTTGTGGCGTCATATAATCTTGGAATAAGCTGAACTAATGAAGACTTAGAACTTCCTGTTCCACCAATAATACCAATCGTTTCACCAGACTTAATTTCCAAGTTAATATCTTGCAAAGCATATTTATTAGGATCTTTTTCATCACTGTAAGCAAAACTTACATTTTCAAATGATATAGAACCATCTTTTATTGTTTTAATTGGATTTCTCTTATTCTTAATAGATGGCTCTTGGTCTAGAACCTCTACAATTCTTTCCGCAGATGATTGAGCTATAATAATCATAACAAATACCATTGAAAGCATCATTAAGCTCATAAGAATTTGCCAAGCATATGTAATTAAACTAGATAATTCACCGGTTTGGAATGTTCCTCCAATTATATATTTTGCACCTAACCATGAAATAATTAAAACAGAGAAATATACAACAAATTGCATAATAGGACTGTTAAATGCAACTATTTTTTCTGCTTTTTTAAAGTAATTGTATACTTCATTATTAACATTTTCAAATTTCTTTTTTTCGTGCTCTTCATTTGCATATGCTTTTACAACTCTAATGCCACCAACGTTTTCTTGAACAACCTCATTTAATTTATCATATTTTTTGAAAACTCTTTCAAAATTTGGATGAGCTTTAATTGCTATGTAAAATAGTGCAACTCCTAAAATTGGAATAGAAACTAAGAATACACAAGAAAGTCTAACATCTATGCTAAATGCCATAAATAATGCAGCTAGTAGCATAACAGGTCCTCTTATTAGTATTCTTATAATCATCATGAAAGCCATTTGTACGTTTGTAACATCAGTTGTAAGCCTTGTAATTAAACTAGAAGTTGAGAATTTGTCTATATCTTCAAATGAGAAATTTTGAATTTTATAGAACATTCCTTGTCTTAGATTTTTAGCAAAACCAGATGATGCTTTTGCTGCAAATCTTCCTGACAACATACCAAATAATAATGACATTATTGCTGAAACTGTAAGTAATATTCCTATTTCTAGTATGTACTTAATATCATTATTAGGAATACCAACATCAATAATTTTTGACATTAGCATTGGAATAATAACTTCCATTACAACTTCTAAAACGACAAAAATTGGTGTTAAAATACTTGCTTTTTTGTATTCTTTGATGTAACTTGCTAATTTTTTTATCATTTTTTTATTTTCCTTTCGTAAAAATTTAGGTTTTCTGTTTTAGCCTATAAACCATTTGCTAACAAAATGGCGATTTAAAAAGAACAAATTACTTTGTTCTTTTTTTTAATTTATTTACATTTTTATAATATTATAGTTTTGAAAGTTTATTCATAATACTTCCAATGCTCTTGGTATTAGCCATTTTGAGCTCTTCGTATTTTATTATAATATAACAATTATTTATTTTTGTCAAGAAATTTTTTTCATGATTTTTCTAGAATTTTTCATAACTATTCACTTTTCATATTGTATTATAAAACATATAATGTTAAAATTTTAAAAATAGAAAGGTATGATTAAATATTATATTAACAAGAAGAGTTTTAATTGCTTTCATTACTATGAATACCTTTTAGCAAATCGAGATAGGAGAAGTCTCATTATGAAGAAAAAGATTTTTGTAACTATTTTAATAGTAATAGCTTTAGCTATAGTAAGTGGATATTTTTACACTACATTTTCACCACATAGCAATGAGCATAGAAGCTTAATTAATACTTCTGTTAATGAAGAAAATAGTGTTACTAATGTTACTACAGATAGTATCAATAATAATGTTGCTGAAAGCGAAGGACTTTTTTCGTCATACTATGATGAAGCAGAAGAAATGCTTTCAAAAATGACTTTAGAAGAAAAAGTTGGTCAAATGTTTTTGGCTAGATACCCTTCATCAGGCGTAATAAATGAAATCAAAAACTATCAACCTGCTGGTTATATTTTATTTGGAAAAGATTTTCAAAATGCAACTCCTAACTCTATAAAAAAAGAATTACAGGATTGTCAAAATGCTAGTAAAATACCACTCGCTTTAGGGGTTGATGAAGAAGGTGGCACTGTTGTAAGAGTCAGCCAATATAAAGCTTTTAGAGCATCTCCTTTTAAATCGCCAAGAGAAATTTATGCAAATGGTGGTATGAATGCCATAATTTCAGACTCTCATGAAAAAAGCAATTTATTAAAAAATCTAGGGATAAACATGAATTTAGCACCTGTTGTAGATGTACCTAAAACTTCAAATGATTTTATTTATAAAAGAGCATTTAGCACAAATGTAAATGAAGTTAAAAATTTTACTAATCAAATAATAAATGCAATGAAATCTGATAATATAACTTCTGTTATGAAACATTTTCCTGGCTATGGAAACAATGTTGATACACATACTGGTATTGCTATAGATAAAAGAGACTACTCAAATTTCGAAAATAGAGATTTTATACCTTTTGAGGAAGGCATAAAAAATGGTGCACCTGCTATTTTAGTCAGTCATAATATTGTAGAATGTATGGATAAATCTAAACCTGCTTCTTTATCAGATAATGTTCACAATATTTTAAGAAATGAATTAGGCTTTTCTGGAATTATTATGACAGATGATTTAGCAATGGATGCGGTTAAACAATATGTAGAAAATGGCGATGCTGCAACTCAGGCAGTGCTTGCTGGAAATGATTTAATAATATCTTCAGACTTTGCAAATCAAAGGAACGAAGTTTTGCAAGCTGTAAAAGATGGCACAATTGAAGAAAATACTATTAATAATGCTGTAAAAAGAGTACTAGCGTGGAAAATGATGTATGGAATAATTTAATTATGAAAATCTAAAAGAGATTCTAATCTTAATCATTATATACATAATTGTGTCTAATGAAAAAGATTAAGTGAAAAAAGCTAGAATCTAGACTCCTAGCTTTTTTAAGTATACTTAATTTGCGAAAAATAATGTTTCCAGTCGAAAAAACTTTATAATACATTTTTCAAAACTATTGTTTTCATTCTGCTCATTTCTTGAAGTGTTGTAAGAACACCTTCATTTCCTATACCACTATGTTTCCATCCACCAAATGGCATTTCGAATGAACGATAGAAGCTTGCTCCATTTACTACTGCTCCACCACATTCAAGTTTATTTGCTATTTTTACTCCTCTTGAATAGTCTTTTGTTACTACACATCCACATAGTCCATAAGAAGATTGGTTAGCAATTTCAATTGCTTCTTCTTCAGCATCAAATCCTATAACTGGTATTACTGGTCCAAAGATTTCCATATCTTTTGCTACGTCCATGTCTTTTGTAACATTATCTAATATTGTTGGATAGTAATATGCTCCTTCTCTCTTACCACCACATACTAAAGTAGCTCCTTGTTCAATTGTTTTGTTTACAAATTGTTCTACTCTTTCTGCTGCAGGAACATTTATAAGTGGTCCCATATCTGTATCCATTTGTGATGGTTCTCCTACTTTTAAGTTAGATATTACTTCTTTCATTCTATCTATAAATTCTTGTTTTCTAGAATTATGTATTAAGAATCTCTTTGATGCACAACATACTTGTCCACCATTATATAATCTTCCCCATATAGTTTCTTTAACTGCTAAATCCATATCTCCATCTTCTAAAAATATGAATGCGTCATTTCCACCTAATTCAAGCATTACATGTGTTAGGTTTTTAGAACATGTTCCCATTGTTTGAATTCCGGCTCCTGTACTTCCTGTTAGTGAAACTAAATGAACCCCTGGATGTCCTGCTAGTTCTTGCCCTACTGTTGGTCCATCACCAGTAAGTAATTGTATTGTACCTGCTGGTACACCTGCTTCAATCATTAATTTTACATATTCTGTAAGTGTAAGTGGATTATAGTTTGATGGTTTTACTATTATACTATTTCCCATAAGTAGTGCAGGTGGTACTTTTTGACAGAATAAGTCACTTGGGAAGTTGAATGGCAATATTGCTGCAACTACACCTATTGGTTGTCTAACAGTTATTTGCATTGTTTTTTCTTGGCCTGCTTCTTGTCCTGCTGGTATTGATTCATTATATAAATGTTTTGCTCTTTCAACAAATGCAGTAGCACCAATTCTTACATTTGCTATTTCTGCGATAGCTTCTTTTATTGGTTTTCCAGTTTCTGCTGATAATAATTTTGCTAATTTGTCTTTATCTCTTTCTACTAAATCAATAAATTTGTATATTTTGTCTGCTCTTTCATGAAGTGGAACTTCCGCCCATTTCTTTTGTTCTATTTCAGCTACTCTTACAGCTTCATTTACATCTTCTTGTGTACAGTTTGGAACTGTATCTATAAGTTCTTCAGTTGCTGGATTAGTTACTTCAATAACCTTTCCATCTGATGCATCTCTCCATTCATAACCTATTAAATTCTTCATACCTATTTTCTTTCCTTTCTCACCTTGTATAGAGGTTGTTTCCTCTTTATAGGCAATTATTTCTTTATTGGAATTTATTTCTAAGTTTTTAGTCCTACTTGGGTCTTCCCCTTCTCTTCATTTACTAAATGCTGTGAATGAAAGCATTAAACCTCCACAAGTATTTGCTCCATGATCTTTTAATCCATATTCTCCGAATGTAAATATTGTAATGAATGGTACACCTTTAGATTCTTTCTTGAGTTGTTTTACAACTTCATCAATTCTATCTCCTATTCCTAATCTTCTTCCTCCACAATGTACTAATAGATAAGCTCCAACATCTTTTCCCATTTCTTTGTTAAGTTCTTTCATTGTGTCTCCTGTTGATTTTATTAATTCATCAACACTTGCTTGCATTTGAATAACTGCTGTATTTAAAGCAACATGATTTCCTACATTTATTGAGTAGTCTTTATTTGCTGACATTGGGTGACGAATTGCAACTAAATCTCCAAGTCTATCTTTTACTCCTAAAGGTTCTGTAACAGATTGTAATAGTAAATTTCCACCTTCTATATCTTTTAATTTTTTGCCTGTCCAAGTTGCGTATTTTTTAAGGGCTGGAACACCATCTATTTCAACAATTGTTCTCTTACCTTTTAATTTTGTAATGATACCTGCGTTGCCCGTTTCATGATATGCTCCTGTATAAACATTTGCCATTTTCTTGTCTGTATAGAAAAATGCTACTGCTACACCATCAGAAAATACTGTATCACCAGTAAATATGCTCCATTTACCTTCAACTGTATTATCTGCTGCACTTCCACCAAAGAAAGGTACTCTTCCTATTACATCTTCAATTCCTTTTAAATAATCTTCTTCTTCTCCTGGTGATGCAACCATATAGAAGTATTCTGGTGCAAAGTCTAATCCTGCATTTTTCATAGCTTCCTGAGCAACTAATCTTCCTGTTTCTCTAGCTGTTTTTTGCTTTTTGTATCCTGCAACACCTACTGTTGTATCTGGATCTCCTAATGCTAACATTCCTACAAATCCATTTTCTGATGAAATAAATCCATCTGGAACTATTATTCCTGCACTTGATGTACAACCTACAATAGGAGCTGTTCCTAGTTCAGCTTTTGCTCCTTCTAAAACTTTTTCTACATCGTTATCTACAGATGTATATAAAAATGCAATTTTAGTTTGCATCAAATCTTTAACTGCCTTTTTTGCAGTTTCTTGTCCTGCTTTGTAACTGTCTTTATTTGTGCTATATGCGACATTTGATTTTAGCATAAATATTTCCTCCTTCGTATCAATATTTCCTTCATTATATTTTAAATTTC
Organism: uncultured Clostridia bacterium; assembly: GCA_944392415.1. Classification (GTDB taxonomy): domain Bacteria; phylum Bacillota; class Clostridia; order TANB77; family CAG-508; genus CAG-793. The sequence continues at coordinate 8,255 of CALXWN010000041.1, forward strand.
GACTTTTTTCAATAAATTATATATTACATTTTTGTAATATATTAAATAAGTAAATTATTT
>CALXWN010000042.1:0-8246 GCA_944392415.1 uncultured Clostridia bacterium
TATTTAATAGAAAATACAGTAAAAATTCTACAAAAGAGTTTATCAAAAAATAAATATGAAAAATTTCCTAGAATTGCAAATGGAGTAAATGCAGGTTTTGCAAGGATTTTTGTGTTATGCAATGAAATTGTTATGAATACAGATGGTAGAATTGATGAAAGAGAGACAACTGAGTACATTCAGGCATATCAAACACAGAAAAATCTTTATATGAATGAAATATGGAATATAGGTATTTTTTTACAGATTTCGATTATAGAGAAAATCAGAGGTATTTGTGAAAAAATATTTATTTCACAGATGCAAAAGTTCAAAGTTGAAAATATGGTGCAAAGAATACTAGAAAATAAAGATGTTAAAAAGCTTAAATTAGATGTAGATTTATATTCATTTATTGAATATATGGCATATAGATTAAAAACTTATGGGAAAGAAGCGGCTCCATTTTTAGCTATTTTAGAGGAGCAAGTTCAAAAGAATGGAATGACTCTAAGTGATGTTATAAATAAAGAGCATTTTGATATTGCTTTGAAAAGAGTTTCTATGCAAAATGCTATTCTTAGTATAAAAGCAATTTCAAGAATGGATATTTTGTCTATTTTTGAAAATACAAGTGTTGTTGAAAAAATGCTTAATACAGATAAAGTTTATAAAAAAATGGATTACCAGAGTAAAGCAAATTACAGAAATGCGATTGAAGAAATTTCAAAAAAGACTAAGCTTTCTGAAGTGTATGTTACTCAAAAGTGCCTTGAACTCTGCAATTTAAAATTGAATAATAATAAAAATGACACAAAAGATGATGAAAACATTAATCAAGATATCAAAAAAGTGACTGCTATTCAAGATTATGCTACTTATTTTAATCAAAAAAATGAAAACAATGATAATAAATATAGTGTAGGGCTTGATGGAACTAAAGGATACAATAGAGATACTGTTAATAATCAAAAGAAATCTCACGTCGGCTATTACCTTATAGCTGAGGGAAAATCACAATTACTTAGTAAATTATTAAACAGAAAAGTAAAAAACATTTCTAACAGTACAAAGGCAAAATTATATGTGGCAGGAGTCTATATATTAACAATTGCAATCACAATATTATTGTGCATGAAATCATGGGTTTTAGGGCTTTTATGCTTTATACCTATTCAAAATGTTGTAACTAAATTTCTACAATATGTTTTAAGCAAGGCTGTAAAGCCTAAAATTCTTCCTAAACTAGATTTTCAGGATAATGGAATTCCTAAAAAATATGCAACTATGTGTGTTATACCTGCACTTTTGAAGGATGAAAATGATGTTACAGAGTTTATGCACAAACTTGAAGTGTATTATTTAGCTAATAAAAGTGATAATTTATATTTTACTCTTCTTGGTGATTGCACAAGTGAGAAGAGTGAAAGAAAAAGTGTTGATGAAAAAATTGCTGAAACAGGTAGAAAATGCGTTAAAGAGTTAAATGGCAAATATGGAAATATATTTAATTTTATATACAGAAAAAGAGAATGGTCTAGCAGTGAAAGATGTTTTATGGGCTGGGAGAGAAAAAGAGGAATTTTAACTCAGCTAAATGAATACTTAGTAACTAGTAAAAATCCATTCTGGGTTAATACATGTAATGATTTACCTAAGATTAAATATGTTATTACAATTGATAGTGATACAAGTTTATCTCTAAATCAAGCGGAGAGGTTAGTTGGAACTATTGCACATGTATTAAATAAACCAGAAATTAATAAAATTACTAATACTGTTGTTTCAGGGCATGCTCTTATTCAACCTAGAATTGGAATAGGAATTAAAGATGAGAGAAAAACAATATTTTCTAGACTTTTTGCAGGCTCTGGCGGAACGGATTTGTATGCAAATGCAGTTTCAGATGTTTACCAAGATAATTTTGATGAAGGAATTTACACAGGTAAGGGAATATATGATGTAGATGTTTTTTATGATGTGCTTAAAGATACAATTCCTGAAAATAGTGTACTAAGCCATGATTTATTAGAAGGAAATTATTTAAGATGTGGTCTTGCTTCTGACATACTTTTAATGGATGGTTATCCTTCTAACTATATCTCATATAGGAAAAGAAAGCATAGATGGATTAGAGGAGACGTACAAATCATACCTTGGCTAAATTCTACACTAAATACCTTATCTAAGTATAAAATTTTAGATAATTTAGCCAGAGATTTAGAAGAGTTTTTTGAATTGATAATAATAATGGTTTGTTTTATTCTAGCCTTATTTAATAAAGAAAATTCAGGACTATTTTTGACTTTAGCAATTATATTTTTAGCTTTTTCTAGTATACTTGAACTTTTAGACATTTTTATGAATTACAAAACTGAAGAGCAAAAATTGATTTCTAAAGAATTTACAAAAATTCAAGGAAGTATATATAGATTTTTTATTAAGCTTTCTATTTTGCCAGATATGGCTTACTTGGAAATTAATGCTTTTATAAAAAGTTTATACAGAATGAAAATTTCTCACAATTTTATGCTAGAATGGACTACTTCAAATGATGCGGAAAAAAATAGTCAAAAATCTGTAAAGGGCTATTATTTATCAATGATTCCAAATGTTGTTTTAGGACTTTTATTAATCGCATTGGCTGGAGGATATTTAATATTTAATTTTGGCGCATACTTTTCAGCAGAGGGTTTGATATTAAATGAAAGCCTTTTGGGTCAAGGATTGGGATTAGGTTTCAGTATTATTTTCTTGAGCTTAGGTATAATTTGGCTTATTGCACCATTAGTGATGTACAAGTTAAGTTTGAAAAATGAAAAACAATTAGCAGAAAATATCTCTGAAAATGACAAAGAATTCTTATTAGACAAAGCAAGAAAAACATGGCAATATTTTAAAGATAATATGGTAAATAATTTGCCGTCAGACAATTACCAACCAGACAGAAAAGTAAAAAGAGCAGTTATTACATCTCCAACAAATATTGGACTGGCTTTAATGTCTATGGTTTCAGCTTATGATTTGAAATTCGAAAGTTTAGAAGATACAATTTCAATGATTGAAAAAACTATAACGACTATTGAAAATTTACCAAAGTGGAATGGACATTTGTATAATTGGTACAACATTTATACATTAGAAGCGGTTAAACCAGTATTTATTTCGTCAGTAGATAGTGGAAACTTGGTTGGATATTTATATACAGTTAAGCAGTTTTTGATGGAAATAATAAGTAAAAATTTCTCTATGATAGGTGCAAAAGAAAATATTTCAAATATCAATGGAAAAGAAAGCACATTAATTATAAATAAAGATATAAATAAACCAAAAATTAATGTAAACATATCAAAAGATAATAAAAAAACAGAAAGCAAAGTAGATATTTCAAAAAATATTAACAAAGAAGAAATAAATTCTTTAGTTAAAAGAATCGACACATTAATTCATCAAACAGACTTCAGCAAATTATATGATTATAAAATTGGGCTATTTTCAATAGGATACAATTTAGAGTCAAATACTCTAATAAATTCGTACTATGATTTGCTAGCATCTGAGGCAAGACAAACCAGCATTATAGCAATTGCAAAAAGAGATGTACCAAGTAAACATTGGAATAATTGTTCAAGACTTTTAACAACTATGGGATTATATAAAGGGCTAATTTCGTGGGGTGGAACTGCTTTTGAATATTTAATGCCAACAGTAAATATACCATCTTATGAAACTTCATTATTAGATGAATCTTGCAGATTTTCTATCTTAAGTCAGAAAAAATATGCGAAAAAATTAGGAATTCCTTGGGGTATTTCGGAATCAGCATATAATACAAAAGATTTCAAAGGCAATTATCAGTATAAAACATTTGGAGTACCATGGCTTGGATTAAAAAGAGATTTAGATGATGAAATAGTTATAAGTCCTTATGCTACTGCTATGGCATTAACATTTTATCCGAATGAAGCGATAGAAAACTTAAAAATAATAGATGAAAATTCAGGTACAGGAAAATATGGATTTTATGAATCCATAGATTATAAACCTAAAAGAGCTGTAAATAAAACGTTTATGGCACATCATCAGGGATTGATTTTGACATCAATAAATAATTTGTTAAATAATAATATATTTCAAAAAAGGTTTATGAGAAATGCTGAAATTGAAGGTGCTCAAATTTTACTAGAAGAGAAAATGCCAAAAGATATGATTACAACTAAGGAGAAAAAAGAAAAAGTTGAGAAAATCAAGTATAAAGATTATGAAGAATACACAGAGAGAACTTCAGGAATTAATGTGCTCGCAAATGAGAAATACTCAATTGTGATGAAAGATGATGGAAGTAGTTATAACAAATTTGGAAATGATATTATAAGTGATAATATTCATATTTATATAAAAGACATAAATTCAAGAAAAATCTATGATACAGTATTTGAAACACAGATTCAAGAAGATAATAGTCAAGACAAGCAAGGTATAGACCAAGCAAATAGGCTAAAAGTAGCAAATTATACAAATAATCAGGTCATATTTACAACATCTGAAGATAAAGTAATTATTCAAGACGGTAATTTGATGATAATAATGAAAGTTACGATTGTTCCAAACTTACCAATAGAAATTAGAAAAATAAGTATTAAAAATACAGGAATGTCGCCATTAACACTTGAAGTAACAAGTTATATGGACATACTGCTTGCAGATTTTAAAGGATTTTATGCTCACCCAACCTTTAATAAAATGTTTATAGATTATGAAAAAATAGATGATGGTATTTTGTTTACTAGAAGGAGAAGAGAAGAAAGTAGACAGAAAAGTTTTGTGGCTACAAATTTGGTCTATGATGAGGGAGATTTAGAATTTGAGCTTGATAAAGAAAGATTTGTAGAAAGAGGAAATTTTGAAACAGAAAATAGAACTTTACGAAGAGATTATGAAAATAAAGTGGACTATGAAGTTCAAAACAGCAATTTAGATATTCCAAGTGCAGTAAGAAATTCCTCTCAACTATCTAAAAAGATTGTGCAAACAATACAACCAATTGTTGCAATGAGAAGGCTGGTAAATGTAAAACCTGATGAAGAGGAAAGCATATATTTAATCAATTCAGCTGGAGACAATAAAGAGGAAGCAATAGAAAATCTAAAAGAATATACAAAATCTGAAAGATTAAATGCAATTTTTGATATATCTAAAAATCATAGCTTTGCAGAAACTAGATTTTTAAATGTTAAAGGAAAAGATATAGCTTTATATCAAAAAATGTTAGAAAAGCTATTATTCCCAAAGAGTAAAGAATGCAATATTGAAATGGACTTATCAACACGAAAACTATGGAAATATGGAATTTCAGGAGATAATCCAATATTATTAGTAAAACTAAGAGATAATAATGACACTTATTTAATAAATGAAGTTACTAAAGCAAAAGAATATTTTGATATGAAAAATATAACTGTTGATGTAGTAATTCTATCTAAAAATGAAATTCAAACCAAGTTCAAAACACTGATAAATATACCTTTAGAAGATAAAAGAGTAATAGAAGCCAGAGCTAATTTGATTTTGGATGCAAAATTAGGCTCAATTGGAATTCAAATGAAAGAGATTGAAACCTCGGAGACAGATAGGAAAAATAAACTTATATTAGAGCCAGGTAAATCGGAAAAGAATATCGAAATAAATACAAGTAAATTGTTATTTTACAATGGCTATGGTGGATTTTCAGAAGATGGAAATGAATATCATATAATTGTAAGTAAAAATAAGAAAACACCTGTTGCTTGGAGTAATATAATGACAAATGATAAATTTGGAACATTGGTTACAGAAGGATTAGGAGGTTACACTTGGTATAAAAATTGTAAAACAAATAGAATAACAGAATTCTCAAATGATGCACAATTAGATAGGCCATCAGAATTAATTATTATGCAGGATATTACTGATAGTAATGATGAAAAGAAGGAACCTAGAGTACTAAAAAATGTATTTTCAATTAGTCCAAATGTTCTTGAAGACAATGGAAATTACCATATAACTTATGGATTTGGATATTCAAAATTTGAGCATATTTATAATGATATAGAAGAAGAATTAATTATATTCGTTCCAAAAGATGATAGTTTAAAAATAAATAAAATTAGCTTAAAAAATACAAGTCTAAAAAAGAAGAAAATAAAAATATTATATGATGTAGATTTCATACTTGGTGAAGTGAAAAATAGGTTTATTAATTATAGTTTCAAAGAAAATTATAATTTGCTTTTGGTAAAAAATAATATCAATCCAAGTTATTATGCATATATAACAAGTAATGAAAAGATTGAATATAAAAACAATTTAGTGGAGATAAATGTTGAAATTGATTCATTAGAAACAAAAGAAGTTACTTTAATTTTAGGGGCGGAAGAAACAGAAACAAAATGTATGGAAATAGGAAGTAAATATCTAGGAAAAGAAGATGAAGCTTTAGAAGAAGTAAAAAAATATTGGTTAGAAAAAGTGAAAGTTGTACAAGTTAAAACACCATTAAAATCATTTGATATTATGCAAAATGGTTGGACAATATATCAAACTATTGCATCAAGAAAATTGTCTAGGACAGGATTTTATCAATCCGGAGGAGCGATTGGATATAGAGACCAACTTCAAGATAGTATGGGACTAAAATATTTAGATAGTAATATATTAAAAAATCAAATAATTCTACATGCAAAACATCAATTCAAAGAAGGAGATGTACTTCATTGGTGGCACAATGAGAAAAATACTGGTATTAGAGCAAGATATAGTGATGACTTATTGTGGTTACCATATGCAGTTGCCACATATATAGAATTTACAGGAGATTTCCGAATATTAAATGAAGAAGCTGGATATGTAATAGGCAGAAAACTAAAAGAAAATGAGCATGATTATATGAGCGAATTTAAAACTACAAAGGAAACAGAAAGCATTTATGAACATTGCATGAGGGCAATAAATAAATCTTTGAATTTCGAATATTTTCCTAAGATAAATGGTGGAGACTGGAACGATGGTATGAATAAAGTTGGAATTAATGGCAAAGGTGAAAGTGTATGGCTTGGATTTTTCCTATATTCAATACTAGTAAAATTTGCAGAGTATTCAAAATATATAACAAGATTTGCAAATAAAGAAACAGCAATTGCAATGCAGGAAGCAAATAGAAAAGTAGACGTAAAAAATATAGACACTGATGAAAAATCTGATGAATATGAAAGGTTAATGCAGGTTGCAGAAAAACTTAAGAAAAACTTAAATACTGAAGGCTGGGATGGCAGATGGTATAAAAGAGCAACTGATGATGAAGGTAGAACTTTAGGAAGTGCTGTAAATAAAGAGTGCAAAATAGACGGTATATCTCAGAGCTGGGCTGTAATTTCTAATGCAGGTGACAATGATAAAAAATATATAGCAATGGAAAATATGGAGAAATATTTAATTGACAAAGAAAACAATTTAGTAAAATTGCTAACACCACCATTCGGAAATAAAGAATTTAAACCAGGTTATATTGCTTCATATGCTCCTGGTATGAGAGAAAATGGTGGACAATATACACATGCAGCTATATGGGGTGCAATTGCAGAAACAATTTTGAATAAACCAGAAGAAGCAATGGAAATATATAAAATGATAAATCCAATAGAGCATAGCAAAACAGAAGAACAAATGGTTAAGTATAAAGTTGAACCATATGTTGTTGAAGCGGATATATATGGTGAAAATGAATTTGCAGGCAGAGGGGGCTGGACTTGGTATACCGGCTCAAGTGGTTGGATGTTTACACTTCAAACAGAATATATATTAGGACTAAAAATTCATCACGGAATGTTAAAAATAAAGCCTTGTGTACCAAAAGATTGGAATGAATTTGAAGTAGTATTTAGGTGGAAAAACGCGAAGTACAATATAAAGTATGAAAGAATGAATGAAACTCCTCAAATGTATTTAAACGGAGAAAAAGTAGATGAAATAAAGCTAAAAGATGAAGGAGAGTTTGAGGTAAAAGTTGAATTTTAGTGTTGTTAATTGTCAATGTCAATGGGGATGTCAATAGGAACGCCCCTTTTTGACACGATTTAGTGTCAAAAAGGAGCGCCTCCATTGATAGTCCAACAAGTTTCTCAAAAACTTTCAATTTTTGATTGATAAATTCCCATATCCTGAATTTGACAGTAAAAATGAATAAAAAATCCCTGTATAATACTAGTATCAGTATATATAGGGATTTTAGA
>CALXWN010000043.1:0-8160 GCA_944392415.1 uncultured Clostridia bacterium
CTTATACATTTGCATATTCCAGCTTCCTATGCTATCATTATATCATAAAAATGAACTTGAAAAGAGAAAAATATGAAAAAAACAAAAAAGAGCACTAAACTATCAACTAAACACGGTGTTGACAGATATCACAGTAGAATTCAAAATATTGGAGATATAGATTCAAAATTAAAGCATATTAAAAAAGTTGGTCATAGTATGGACTGCTATTTTGGTGACTTTTATAAATACCTTTATGGCAAAAATGCTAAAAGCAATAATCTTATTGTTTTCGAAGACAATCTATATATTTTTGATAGAACATTCAATTTTTTAATTACTACATATCCTGTCCCTGAAAAATTTATTCCAACTAGGAAATATTTTTTATCTACTACTAAAAAAAATATAATTGATAATATTGCTGATTATATAAATAAAGTAATTGTTATAAATTATTTTAATAAAAAAGTAACTGCAAAACTTTTGGATATGGAAATAATGTTTAATAATGCACATTTTACTGCGATAACGCTTAATGGAGAATTACTTAAGTTTAGTTTTGATGATATATATGATTTTGTTTTAAGTAAAAATCCACAGGCCGATAAGTATTCTTTTCAAAACTTAGCTTTGAGTGAAGCGTTGGCAAATTTTTATTTAAAAAAGGATGTTACTATTTATATAAATGGTGCTGATATAACAGCCAAAATTCTAAACAAGTTTAAAACCAATAATGAAATATGGCTTAGAATTATCGAAAATAACTCTGTTAGTTTCATAAATTCTTCAGACATTTATGATATTAAAATTTTAGATCCTCAAACTGTGAATAACATTACTAACAAAAAAGAAAAAACTAATTTATTTCTTTTAAAGAAAAAATATTATAAATATATTATTAGGCTGAATGAAATTATAACTATCAATGAAAATATTAAATATATTGCTGAACATTTTAATGTTTATGATTTAAAAAATCAAAATATTGTTCATTCCACTTTAGGTAGCGGAAAAATTTCACTTTTTATTTCTGATACTGTTTTTGTTGATTTTGATAATGGAGAAAGTGAATGTTTTGCTTTTTCAGATTGCTTTGAAAATAATTTAATAAAACTTACTAATCAAAATGATTGTGGACAGATTTCTAATCGTGAAATCAAGAATTATTTATTAAATCTAAATCCTGAAAAAGATAAATTAGAGAAGTGGCTTTTAAATATAAGGTCTCAAATGAGATTAGAAGAAATAAATTTTAAATTAACTAACGTAAAAAACGATAGTGAAATAGATTATTTGATTGATGAGAAAGAAAAAGCAGAAAAACAATTACATAAAAATAATCCAAAAACTTCGAATTCTATTGATACTCAAACAAAATCAAACAAAGAAAATATTAATCTTGCTATTAAACAAATTGGAGATTTAAAATTTAAGAATTTGCAAGAGCCTTTTATTGATTTATTTTTAAGTAAGGAAGTTATAATTTTCTGCAAAGAAAGAAGATTTAAATCTAAAATTTTAAACAAATTATATATAAATAAAGATTTATGGATTAGAGTAAAAAATTCTTCAAGTTTTGAATTTATTAAAGTTTCTGACATATATGATATTAAATTATCTTTAGATTATATTACTGAAAAAGATGTTATCTATCCTAGATTTGAACGTTTATGCCATTTAATAAAGAAAATCAATTCTACAACTATTTTAGTTTGTGAATTAGAAACTTTAGTGCAAAATCTTGATATAATAGCGAATAAGTTATATGTATTAGGCGTTAGAAATCTGTCTGTAAGTTCTCCTTCTTTTGGAAAAGGTAATTTAAGTTATTTTATTGAGAAAAATATAATAGTAGATTTTACTAATGGATTTACTAAAGTTTTTACTTTTCCTTATTGCTTTTACACGGGTTCTTTAGCTTTAAATGGGACTAGGAAAAGGTCTAAAGTTACAGAAGAGCAAATAGAAAATGCCAAAATTTCTTATTTGACTGAACTTGAATATCACAAAAACGTTTTGGAATTGACTAAGATTAAATATAATCTTGAAGAGGTAAGTATTGCATTGTCTAACTGTGAAGATGGTATGTATGAAAGGCTTTTGAAGAAAAAGTATACTCTTGAAAAGGAATATTTTAAGAAAAAATTGTCAGGTAAAAGATAACGCTTAGCCTCTTTTGGGGCATTTTATCGCACTTAACTCACACATTAAAGGCATATACATTTTTATTTGTATATGCCTTTTTATTTTTAATAATCCTTATATTCATCATAAAATACTTCATATCTTGCTCTTTCTAACTCCGAACTTAATTCTTGAGCATCTATATCTTCCATTAAAAATTTATTTTTAGATATATTTGATTCTTGCCAACTTAAGTTTTCAGCATTTTGGGCTAATTTTAATATAATGCTTAAAATGTCCGCCCTTTCCTCCTGTGAAATATCCTCTTTTTCCAATCTTTCTTTTAAAACACTATAACTGTCTTCACTACTTATTAAATAAATATAATCATAATCTATTTTTCTATCAGTTGTTCTATTAATATTTTTGTTTACAATTATTTTCTCTATATTTATGTAATTTGCTATGCAATACATAGAAATACATATTACAAAGCACCATTTCACTACATCGAATTTTTTGTTATATATGTATATTATTATTGGTATAAATGATAGAATTTCTGTAATTAATACAAAATAAACAAAAATTCTTAAATATGTTAGTCCATATTCCATTTCATACATATGCATTCTATACATCGAAGATATTGCTATTATTGTTGTAAATACAACTAATAACGTACTTAGCCTTTTTATAATTTTTTCGTTATATTTATTTGATACCAAAATAATAACAAAATTAATAAGTGACACAAACATTAGTTGGAAGAACCCGCTTCTTGCATAACTTGCATAATCATATGATTCAAACACTTGTATTCTTGCAAATAATGATTGTAATTGGATATAGCAAAATATTAAATATACAATATTTAATGTAATTAATAATAGTTTTATTGTAAATGAGTCTTTGCTATTAGATACTGTAGTTTGCTTTTGCTCTACTTCCTTATTTTTTTGAAGTTTTAATATAAAACTCAATGATAATACATAAACTGCAATTATAATTGCTAATCTGAATAAAAAGCTAAACGTTCCTATAATATTTATGTGTCCAAATAATCTAGTTATTCCTGAAAAAAGACTAGCAAAAACACTATCTGCCGATATTAGTAATATTAACACTACTGCCAATATTAATATAACTATTAAACTTGATTTTGCAATCTTTTTTACATTTGCTTTTTCTATTTTATTGCTTCCTGATACATAATATTTTACTTCATTTTGTGTTAAATATATTCCTTCTCTATATCCTTTAAAGGTATTTTGAACTAAGTCTAATGTGTTGTGTAAATAATTTTTAAAATATCCTTTTTTATTTATTAAAATTGCATACATAAGTAAATTTAATATTAAAATTATGCAGATATTTGCAAGATGAAATGTTTTATTTGCAAATATTGCAAATGTGCTACTTAATAAAACTATTGGTATTAATAGTAATAACCCATTTTTGTTTTTGACTTTGTTTTTTCTATGTAAAATAAATAATATGACTGAGTTTAATATTATTTCAAATAATATCAGTGATATTCCTATGCTTTTGCCATAGAATAAAATTGATTGCATTATTGATATAATAATGCTTCCTACAATCTCCATAATTCATCTTATTCCTTCCATGCCCCGCTATTGCTCTGCCTGCGTAAGGGTCAAATCTATATTTTAAAATTTTTTCATAACCTAAAATCATTTTTTAGTCTTTTCTAATTTAATTCATTTATTTCAACTATTTTTCGTAATCTAATATATCTCCTGGCTTGCAGTCTAAAACTTCGCAAATTTTCTCAAGTGTTGAAAATCTTATGGCTTTAGCTTTGTTGTTTTTTAATATAGATAAATTTGCTGGAGTTATGCCTATTTTCTCTGCAAGCTCGCCTGATGACATTTTTCTTTTTGCTAACATTACATCTACATTTACTATAATTGGCATTTTAATTTCATTCCTTATATAAATTTAGGTTTTTAAAGGTTGCCTATAAACCTTTATTTTTAGTAATCATTAATTTTTTTACTAAATTTAAATTGTAAAATCATTTTCTTCTTTATACTCAATCGCTTTTTTATATATTTCATTAAGCACTTTTATTCCCACTCCTGCAACCATAAATATGAGCATTAACATTATTGAAAAATATAGTACATAATTTATAAATATTCCTTCTATTTTTATAATTATGCAAATCGCAAATAAGACTATTATAAAATAGCAAATGGCTATTGCAAAGCAATTATTGCTAATTACATTTAGGCTTTTTACATTGCTTTGAGAAAATATAGTATTATTTTTTAAGTTTTTAAATATTTTTATGAATTGATAAACTATTAAAAGTGCTATTAGCCCTGTAATCATAATTACAATATAAAATGAAAGGTCAAATATATTGCTTAATAAACTTTCTTGCATTGCAATATGCCTTATTATTTTTGCTATTATACTAAACACAATTAATGTTAAAATACTTATTACTGCAAATAGTATTTTTAGCCCTACTATTACTTTTGACGATAAACTTTTTTCACCTAATATTTTCATATTTAATTTCATTCCTTCCTCTCTTAACTCAAAGGCACACATAGTTATGAAAGTAAATTTCTTTCAAACTAATCTTATTCCTTCCTAAAGGCATAAATCTGCTTGAAAAATGGTAATTATTTTTCAATTTCTACTGCCTTAACTTTGTATAGTATATAATATATATTTTTGTTTGTCAATATTTTTTTATCGTTATTCGATAATAGTATATTAGCAAAGTATCCAAGCACTTGTTAAATTCAAGTACTTGGATGTTTTATTTATATTTTTATTCAATTATTGCTATATACTTTTTATAATTCCAGTTCTTCCATTTCTCTTGGGCTATACTTATCAAAAGTCCCTACTATTTTTAGCGAATCTTTATCAAATCCATCTAAATATTCTTTAACTTCTTTCGGTGTTCGTCTCATATATTGTTTTTCATCTTTGGAATACAAATAGTAAAAGTTTTCACTTGGATTATTTTCATCTTTTCCTTTAACTTTTATAATTGATATTATATTTTTAAAATCATCATTTGCAGTAATAACATAAGGGTAGATTCTTTTTTCTTCTTCTTTACTTAAAATTTTATTAGCCGAATCTATATAATATCTTATATTTTCTAAATATCTCGGCTCTGTATTAAAATCAGTATATTGATGTACATTTTGAAAAATGAAGTCCATTTTATATTTTAACCAATCTTTTTCTGGAACATCCTCACCATGTAATACATATTTCTTAAACAGCTCCGGATTATCAAATTCTTTCTTTAATGTTTCTATAACATCTTCTGTATAAAGTCCTCTTTCGTCTTTTGTTTGAACTTTTGGTACAAAAAAGCTATATCCAAATTTCTTATCTAATTCTTCTACCTTTTCTCTTGGTACACAATCAATTTTGCCATATTGTTGCTCAAGTCTTTGTAAATATGTCTGGTTATCAATATCAATTGGCATCACTCCCGTGCTTCTTGCCAAATCATAACAAAATCTATTTACTCTTCTTGATGTTTTAATTCTTCCCAAGTCACTTATCAAATTAGCAATATATGTTTTTCCATTTATTTTCAATATTGCATCAACATGAGTTAATTGCTTTCCTGGATATTTTTCTACTGTTTCCGCTTCTATTCCAATACTTTGCAAAACTCTTGCATATGCATCATTGATTCCTTTACAAATTCCTTCGTAGTCCTCATTTATTTGATTATCATAATGATTTTCTTTGTATTCCCTATTACTAAATATGAATTTAGCATTTTCATTAAATAATTTTCCTAGATTTAAATAAATATAATATGCTTGTTCTATTTGTGATAAGCTCGAAGGCATTTTAGTTATAATTTCTTTTACCTTTGGATTATTTAATATATCATCTTCTGATTTTTTCGGTGCTTCTAGTAGTTGCTGATTTCCAAACTTCGCTTTTATTTTATTTTTTAGTTGCTTAAATAAGTCTACTAGTTTCATTTAGTCACCTCCTATATATTTATAAACCAAAATCATAATCTATGCAAGTGTTTTTTATTAATATACGCACATAAACGATTTTTTAATGATTTGACCTAAAAATAATATTATGTTAAAATAATGCTGTAAATAAAGGAGAAAATTTATGACTGTTTTAGAATTTATTTTAAGTAATAATGAATATTTAGAAGATTTAATTACTCGAAGTACCTATCATTCAAATGCTATTGAAGGAAGTACTTTAACATATGCTGAAACTTACGCAATTTTATATAATGATAATAGTTTTAAAATAGAAGGTAAAGAACCAAGAGAAATATATGAAGCTATAAATCATAAAAATGCTTTAGAGCTAGTTTTCAGTAATTTAAAAAGTCAAGAACCATTTGATGAAAGATTTATCAAGAAGTTAAATGAGACTATTAACAGAAATATTAAAGATACCGAAGGTTATAGGAAAGTGCAAGTTTTTATAAGAGGTAGTGAGCATATTCCTCCAGAGCCTGCAAAAATACCTAATTTAATGAATTATTTTGTATATAATTACAATCATGATACAGATGATATTTTTTCAAAAGTTGCCAAATATCATATTGATTTTGAGAGGATACATCCTTTTGAAGATGGTAATGGTAGGACTGGTAGGCTACTAATAAATTATGAATTGATTAAAAACAATTTGGCTCCTGCTGTAATTGAAAAAGATGATAGAGTCAAATATTTTGAATTTTTAAGAAATGTTGACTATACTGGTTTAGCTCAGTGGATAAGAGATTTATCTACTAACGAAAATGATAGAATGAAAAAGTTTGGATATGAAGAATAATTTTACTTACATAAAAAATACTGTCTCCTATTGGGAGATAGTATTTTTTGATCCTTTTTCTTTATTCTTGTACCATTTTGCAAATTCTTCTAATGAATCAACTGATTTATATTTTACTCTACTTTCTCTTTCTTCATCTGTCATTTGTGCAAGTGTTTTATCATATCCGTGAGGCTTATAAATATACCATAAATCAGACCACTTCTTTTTAGTATCATTACCTAAAACTTTTTCAGATAATGTGCCATCATGTTCTCCCATGAATTGATATAATTTATTTCCATCAAAATAAGACAAACATTCAGTAAATTTGCACTCTCTATTTGTTTTTCCTTCCATTAATTTTAGTATTCCATCTATGCCTATTGTGTCTAATGCAAAGTTTACAAATGCTTTTGGAAATCCGCCTAATTCGTCTATCCAAAATCCAGTATCCATTGATATGCATGGTTTGTTTACTAATTTGTACGCTTCCATAACTTTGTACTTTGATATGTATTTTATATCATCACTTCTTGGTTCGTCTAACTCATATTCAAATACTTTAAAATTTACGTCTTTTAATTTTCTATTTGCTGATGCTATTTTTCCTTTATTATGTGTTACAAATACTATTTCGTCCATTTTTATTTTCCTTTCTTTTTTACTTTTTCCATTCCATTAAATATTCTTTTTCTCCGGTATCTTTATCCACATTTTCTTCACTAATTGTGGATTTATTTTTTATATAAAAATTAATAGCTCTCTTATTTTTCTTATAAACATTTAGCTTTATAGTTTCTTTGCAGTTCTTAAATCTGCTTTTTGAAAATGATTGCCTTCATTTATTTCTCATCTATTAAGTCATATCTTTTAAATATCGTAATTATCATACTATATACAAGTTTTTTCCCTAACAATTCTCTGAATTTTGTCGTCTTATTTTTTCCTTCATTTCTTAGTTTCTCTAATTCTTCACCTAATTTATCATATTCATTAAGAATATCTTGTAATGCTTTTTCAAATCTTTCTAATTTATCCATAAATTGCTCCTTTTTTTCTGTTATTATAATATCATTAAATACTTTTATTTTCAATGTTTTATTTAATAGACTTATTGAATAGTAGGAGAGTGTTTTTTCTTTTATTATATAAGAAAAACTTAATTTTTCCTATATAAAAAATAAGAAAAATCAAGATTTTTCTTTATGAGAGTTGCTAACGCAACTCTTTTTTGATATACTCCTACCA
>CALXWN010000044.1:0-8156 GCA_944392415.1 uncultured Clostridia bacterium
TTATTTTTATTATAATATCATAAAAAGAAAAATTACTCTATACTTTCTTTAAAGTAATTTAGAAATTGTAATTTGTCTCTTAGATTATTTATCAAAATAATCCTTTATTCCATATACTCTATATGCATTTTGAGTTGTATATTTTATAACATCCTCTTCTAATAGACCTTTTATTTCTGATATTTTTTTGACAATATAATTTAAGTATAGTGAATTGTTTCTTGAATGTTTTTCGAATGGTTCAGGTGGCAAAACTGGACTATCTGTTTCTATAACAATTTTATCAATAGGGGTTATTTTAACTGTTTCTTGTATATCTTTATATCTTGTCACAGGTCCTCCTATTCCTAAATAATAACCCATATCGATAAACTTCTTTGACATTTCTGGTGTTCCAGAATAGCAATGCATTATCCCTGTTTTTTTAACTCTATATTCTTTTAATATTTTTTCTACATCTTCGTGTGATTCTCTCGAATGTATAATTATTGGTAAATCATATTTATTAGCTAATTTTATTTGTTCAATAAAATACTTCTTCTGCAATTCTATAGGATAATTAAAATGATAATCCAAACCAGTTTCTCCAATTGCAACTAACTTTGACTCCTTATTTTTTAATTCGTTTTTTACTATTTGTTTAATTAAATTCACTGAAATTTCTTTTTCTACTTCCATAGGATGTATTCCTAATGAATAATACATATATGAATATTTATTGGCATATTCTATAACTTTGTTAGCTGATTCTATATTTATACCTATATTTACAAGTCCACAAATTGTTTCCTTAAATTTATCAAATAATTCTTCTCTATCTTTATCAAATTCTTTCCAATCATAGTGAGCATGAGTATCAAAATATGACATATTATCTTCCCCCTTTTTCGTTTATATTATAATTCTAAATTTTGAAAAAGGCAAGATGTCATTTGACACCTTGCCTCATTACATATCATTTCTTAGAAAAGCCCGGATAGAGTTGTTCTGCTAAATCAAGCATCTCATCAAAATTTCTTCTATGCCACAGATCATACACAGCAACCCAGTTACTCTGTTTCTCTATGTTGTGATAATTCCGACCAATCACATCAAAATGCAGTGACTCAAACATATGAACCACAATCTTGTTGTGAATACGGGTTTGGATATATGCATAGTCATATTTCTGTGCTTTAAGTTCTTCCAGAACTTGCAACAAAGCTTCCTTAGCATATCCTCTTTTCTGACAATTGGGAAACACATAGATTCCATTAATCTTGGCACATTTAGCCGTTGAAAAATGAATCATCATGTATCCTACTGTTTCTCCATCGTCGTTGAGTTCATAAATAACTCTTGTTCCATCTTTGAATGTTGCTTCGTTCTTCTGAATCCATGTTGAGTAATATGGATACTCTCCTATAAATTCTTCAGTCAAACTCCGCAATCCCTCTTGAATTCTTTCAGTTTCTTTCAGCTGTATGATTTTCATCTTGCATGCTCCTTTCTGTTATTCGTCAGCATCATAATTCCAAATGTTCAAATGTCCTTTTGCAGGAATTGGTTCATCAAGAACTTCTACATCTTCCAAAATCCAAGCATATCTTCCTAAGCTATATTCTCCGCATAAGAATTCTTGCTTGTCTTTCTGAATTCTGTCCAAAAATTCCTGATCCATATATACACAATCTACCAATTTGCATTTGCATATAATGTTACCATATCCCATAGGAACATTAGGAATTAACTTCAGTAGTTCAATTGTGTGTTCATCACTCCTTTTGATTTTTTTGCTACTTGCATGGATATAAAGTTCACCCCTATAAGATGTTTTCCAACTTCTTGTTTCGATGACCTTTTTGCCCTCTTTGATAAGAGTTGCCCATGGTTCAATTAAGCTTAATACCTTCATACTTTCTGACACCTTTCTAATTGATATGCATTTCTTACATGGAAAGAACTTCCATATTTGTATTATACTATATAATTCTTTTAAATTCAACATTTACATAATATTTTTATAATAATCATACTATGTTATATATTTTCTATGAGAATTTTTTACATTATTTTGATTTACCATAGCATATTCCATTGTTGTATCTATTTTTATATGTCCTAATAATTTTTGAACTTGTTCGACTGGCATACCTTTATCTATAGCCATAGTTGCCATTGTCCTTCTAAATTTATGTGGATGTACTTTATTTATATTTGCTTCTCTTCCTAAATTTCTAATAGCAATTTCAATTCCTGATATTCCTAATCTGTTATAAGGTTTTATTAGTGATACAAATAATGCTTCATTGTCATCTGTTCTAGTTTCTAAGTATTTTTCTATATACATTTTACTCTTTGCACTAAAATAAACTTCTCTTTCACTATTCCCTTTTCCTAAAACAATACAACTTCTTTCTTGAAAATTCATATCTGCTATATTTAATCTAGTTAGTTCTCCAACTCTCATACCAGTTGAAATTAATAGTTCTAATATTGCTAAATCTCTTACATTTGAACAAGTATCTCTCAATTTTTCTAAATTTTCATCTGTTAATGTTTCTTTTACTTTTTTGGTTGCTTTTACTTTGTGAATCCTTCTAACTGGGCTTTTCACTATATAGTCTTCGTTTTCCAACCAAGCAAAGAAACTTGATAATGTTCTTCTTATATTATCAATTGTAACCATACCAGCAGTTGAATTGTTTTTATAATTTGATAAATAATTTCTTAACGTTTCTGTTGTAATTTCATTTATTGGAAGATTTACAGTATCTAGCATTTTAGTTATATTATCTTTATAATATTTTAATGTTCTAAGTGAACAGCCTTCAATTTCTTTTGATGATATAAATTTATTTAATATTTCTTCGTTGTTCTTTTGTATTTCTTGTTTTCGGTTTTGTTCTAATATTTCAATGTGATAATTTAAACATATTTCTATAAGTATCTCTTTTAATTTTATTCTTTAATTATTGTCTAAAAATTCTCCTGGCAAATCAATTACTTTTTCAATAAATAATTCTCTCATGACAATTACCTCCTTACATTTTTCCATAATTTACAATATATAGAACTCTACCTATATTATACAATATTTAATTGACATAATAAAAGATGAGCATATTTTATATACCCACCTCAAAAATTTATAATTTTTTTTAAATTTTAAAATTCAACCTCAGCGATAAATTACAGTTTTCATTTATTGATTATTTTTTGCTAATTCCTTATAATTTTACTCTCCAAATTTTTCTCTATATTCTTCTTCAAATCCAAACAAACCTTGTCCTATATTTATTGGAAAATATTTGTTATTCATCAAAAAACCATGTATCTCATCATTTTGATCTTTAAATCTTATAGAGTATCCTCCAAAACTAGAACTCCATTCTATATCTACATACTCTAACTGCATTTTTGGAAAGTTTTTCTTTAAATAATTTGTTGCAGATACTCTTGCTATTTGTTTTGGAATTATTCCACTAATCCATAAGGCTAAAACCCCAATTATAATTACTACTATTGTTATTATAATTATTCTTTTTTTATTCATGACCTTACCTCCAAATTACTATTTGCCTTAATTCTATCATAGTTAAATATTTTTATCAATCGAATAAATAACTGATTCTTAACTACTCTTTATAGTTCTCTACTCTATTTCCTCTTTTTTATTTTCTTCCACCCCAAACCATAAATTGTTCTACCGTTTCTGGTTCATAATGTGAGAAGAATAAACTACTTTGCTCATCTAATTTTGAAATTTCTTTCATATCTTCATTTGATAATTCAAAATCAAATACATCAAAATTTTGTATCATTCTATCTTTGTGAACAGTTTTAAGAATAACAACTACATCATTTTGAATTAAATATCTTAAGAATTAAAAAGTTTGTTCTAATTAGTAACATAGTTGATGCTCCTTATTATTATGATTTAGAAACATTTAATAAGGCTGAAACAAACGGTATTTTACTAATTACTCTAAATTGTTGGAAAGATTTACACCCATCTTTAGTTACTCTTCCTCTTGATACAAAATACACAATTCCTTATGGTATTTTATATTCAAAAAATCCTAAAAAAGAAGTTATAGAATTTTTAAAGCTCTTAAAAGAATAATCTTTTATGAGCTATCCCTAAAGTTAAAAAATAGAGAATAATTTTCTAGTCTTATGGTTTATATTAAAGTTTAATTTCAATAATTAAATATCCATTCACATATTCCGCCTTTATACTGCCATTATTTAATTCTACTAATTGTTTAGCAATCGATAACCCTATACCTGTTGACTCTTTTGCATTTTCTACCGAAAAATATCTATCAAAAATCTTTTGAACTGTTGTTTCATCTAAAGAAGTGGCCTTATTAGAGAAAGTAATTGTTCCATTCTCTTGCATCTCGACCTTTAAATCTCCATTACTATATTTAATAACATTTGATAAAATATTTTCAAATACCCTTATAATTGAAATTTTATTTACAATTTTATATACCTTTGTACTGCAAATTGAAATGTTTGGAATAATATCTTGTTCCTTAAATATACTATAATAACTCACCAACGTTTCTTCCAAAATTTCATTTATACAACACTCTTCTTTTTTAATTTTTACATCAATGTCCATCAGCTTTGTATATTCAAACAATTGACCCGTAAGTTCCGTTAATTCATTTGACTTTTTTTGTATTACTTTTAAATATTTTTTCTGATTATTAGATAATTTTTCTTGCTCAATTAAATCAACATATCCTTTTATAGCTGTTAATGGAGTCCTTAAATCATGTGAAATATTAGTTATTATTTTTTTTAGCTCTTGGTTTCCATTTTTGTATTGCAACTTTTGTCCTCTTAACTCTGATAAATTATTATTTAAATTTATAGTTAAATTTTTAATATCTTTATCTGATGAAGATATTGCTATTATATTATTAGTATCTGTTCTCAATATCTTAGAAAAAGATTTTTCGATTTCTTTAATTGATTGTTTAATTACATATAATTTGACTGCAAGAAATATACAAATCAAAAACAATATGATTGTTATTATTAATAAGCTAATATTCACTTTTCCCCCTTATTTTAATTCTTTTTTAGAAAAAATACATACTCCAACAATATTTACTACACCTATTAAAATAATAGAGCTAATAGACATTTGTACCCAATATTCTAAATTGCCACTTTCAATTTCCATGGCCTGTCCTTGCGGAATAAAAAGATAAAGCATTCTCGCTTGTTTAACCTTTTCATCTCCTGGATAGTTTGGATTAGGTTCTTGGCTAATAATGTATTTATTTCCATTATCATAAAAAGCATTTTCAATATATTTGCTAGCATGAGCTGTAAAGCCCAATGCTGCTTGTGCAACAAACATTGCCACAAATAGAATTATGCATATACTTATTGATATTGTTATTTCTGAACATATCATTGTTATAAAATTATAAATAGAACAAAATGATATGATAACTAAAGCTGTATTTAATAGCACTATTGCAAATTGAGAAAATGACATTTGCATTTGCCCAAATAAAGGTATTCCAATCAAAAAAACTATTATTAAATAAATCAATTCGCATAAGAGCGAAACTACTATGCTAATTATAAGGTTTGATAAAAAAATTGAAATCCTACTATGTCCAACAATAATTTTATTTCTTATAATACCTTGCCCATATTCTTTACCAACAAAAATACTTACAAATATTGATATAAAAAGTCCTATATACATTATAAATTCATTTAAAATTTTATCTAAATATGCGCCTTCAACAGATAAATATCTAAATAATGTGAATCCTGCCATTCCAATAGTTAAAAATATAAATAACCAAAATATAACATCTTTTTTTAATCTAAAAAACCCTGCTTTCAATAATTTAATCATTTTTTGCACCTCCTATTAAGTTCAGATAGTAATTTTCTAATGATTCTCCTTTTTCTTGATAATCATTTACTATACAATTTCTTTTTGAGAGTGCAATAACAAGTTCCGATACATTTATTTTTTCATATATGTCTACTATACTATCAGAAATAACTTTATAAGTGAAATTTTTTTCTTCTAAATACTTAACACATTCTTTTAAATTAGATACATTAATTTGTGTTCTTGTTCTAAAATTTTGTTCTAATTCATCTTTATCAATTTCTTTAATAATTTTTCCTTTGTCTATAATGCCGTAAAAAGTTGCAATTTTAGACAATTCATCTAAATAATGACTAGAAATCAGAAAAGTAATTCCTTTTTCTTTATTAAGTCTTAAAATTAATTCTCTAATTTCTATAATTCCTTCTGGGTCTAATCCATTTATAGGTTCATCTAAAATTAATAAATCCGGATTTCCAACTAAGCTAATTGCTAAGCCCAGTCTTTGTTTCATTCCTAGAGAAAAATGTTTAGCAGTTTTCTTACCTGTATTGTTTAATCTGACCAATTCTAGTATTTCTTGTAAATTGTCATAAGAAGGCAAACCTATAATTTTATATTGTTCTTTGAGATTATCTTCAGCCGTCATATCTAAACAAATAGATGGCGTTTCTACAATCCCTCCTACTCTCTTTCTTTCTTCAGCAATTTTTCTGCTATTATTTAAAGTACCATAAAGAGTATATTCCCCTGACGTAGGCCTTTGTAAACCACAAAGTAATCTTATTAAAGTAGTCTTTCCTGCTCCATTTTTTCCAATCAACCCATATATAGCACCTTTTGGAATGTGCATATTAAGATTGTCTAATGCTTTAAAATGACCATATTTTTTCTCAATATTCTTTGCTTCTAAAATATATTCCATTTTCTTCTCCTTTCTTATGAAATACATTATCATAAAACAGTTAAGAAAATAGTTAAGGATTAGTAAAAAAATAGTTAAGATTTTTAGTCATACAATTTAAAACCAATTCCCCATACAGATTCTATATATTGTTGCTCTGTAACTTTTTTTATTTTTTTCCTTATATTGCTTATATGAACTTTTAAAGAGTTTTCATCACATACTTGAGTTTCAAGATTTATTTTATCATTCTCATTTAGTAGTTGAATTAATTTAGTTTTTGTTATAATTTGTTTTGGATTTAATAATAATTGTCTTAATATTGTATATTCAGTTTTTGTCAAATTAATATTCTTATCCTTTATATATAATGTATGTGAGTTCTTATCTAAAATCATATCTTTATAACTTAAACTTACATTATTATCTTTTTTACTTAAGCGTAATTGAACTTTTATTCTTGCTAAAAGCTCATTTGTATCAAAAGGTTTAGTAATATAGTCATTTGCTCCTATAGATAATGCATTTACTTTATCTTCGGATGATATTTTGGCACTTATAACTATAATTGGTATATTCTTAACTTTCTTAATTATTTCTTCTCCACTTAGTCCAGGTATCATTAAATCTAATAATATTAAATCTAGGTCTTTCTTTTCAATTAATAATAATGCTTCTGTTCCAGAATATGCACTTATTACATCATACCTTTCTTTTTCTAATACATTTTTTATTAAATTATGTATATCCACATCATCTTCTACAACTAATATTTTTTTCATTATACAATTCACCCACGAAAAATTATTATTATATTCTAAACTCTTTTCTTCTAATAATTTAAATATTCAGCATTCAGTTACAAATACCTTCCCGTAATGCTTTTCTTATTTTCCTTTATATCTTGCACAGTTCCTGATGCAACAACCTCTCCTCCAAGGTATCCGCCTTCTGGACCCATATCTATAATATAATCAGAATTTTTAATTACATCCAAGTCATGTTCAATTACAATTATTGTAGCACCATTATCAATCAATTTTTGGAATACATTTAATAATGTTTTTACATCTTGAGGATGCAAACCTATACTTGGCTCATCAAATATAAATACGCTTCCATCTTGAATTTTGCCAATTTCTGAGGCAAGCTTCAATCTTTGTGCTTCTCCGCCGGATAAAGCTGGAGTTGCCTCTCCAAGTGTTAAATAGCCTATTCCTAAATCTACTAAAACTTGTAATTTATCTTTTATTTTTTTATTGTCTTTAAATACTTCTAATGCTTGTCTTATAGTTAGCTTCATAACATCTTTAATAGAATATTTATTATACAATATATTATCTACATCATGAGAGTATCTTGTACCATCACAAGAACTGCAAGTCATCTCTATAT
>CALXWN010000045.1:0-8119 GCA_944392415.1 uncultured Clostridia bacterium
ATGCAGTAAAAACAAATATTGTTCCAATTTTAACAGAAGAACAAAAAAGATATGCTTATGCAGAAGAAGCAGATGTACTAAATGTTGCATTATTTGGAATGACAGCTAAACAGTGGAGAACACAAAATCCAGAATTAGCTGAAAATTGTATAGGTCAAAAGAAGATTTAGATTATTTATTGATTTTAATGAACGAACTCTAAAATTTTCAAAATTATATTCTTGCTTTTTAAATTTAAAATATTCTTCAATTCTCCATCTGCTAAAGTAAAGTCTGGCTACTTTTAATGCATCTTCCTTGCTTTTTATTGGAATATTACTGGCTAACATCATTGGAGTATCACTCAATCCATAGACAAAGAAAATGTTTATCCACTTTTTAGAAGCAGTAATTTGAGCTTTAATGACACTTATGAGGCATTCTTTTTCTACGTTTTGAAACATTATATTAAATTTTAACTTTCCCTTGTAAGCATCTCTTAGGGTAGTAATTTTATTCCATCTATGCTTGTAATATATTTTTCTCTTTTCAGTTAGAAATATACTCTTTTTGGGTAGAAGAATGAATTTTTGAAAAGAGACTTATTGGTTAAGCCAACGATTTCAGTATGATGATAACCTTTTTCGTAAGATTTATCTTTACTAGAACCATCTCTAACAATACCTAAATCTTCAAATTTATTTCCAAGAGGCTTAGTTACATCACTGTCATCAACAAGGAAAACAGGCTCATCACCAAGTGCATCAAAGGCTAGATTACAATAGTTTAAAAAGATAGATTCATCTAAATCTAATGATAAATTATTAGAAAGCCTATCGATAGTATTAATTTTAGAAATATTTTCATCTAAAGCTTCAGAAATACTAGACAAAAGGATATCTTTAGATTTAGAAATACCATAAAGCATATCTGTAACGAACTTAGAAGTAGGCTTATTAGAATTTTTACAAATTTTTTTAGAAAAATTAACAATTTCTCTTTTCAATTGATAAGTGTTTGTGGTAAAATAACTCATAGAAAAAACCTCCGTTTTTTTGTTTAGTAATATTTTTTAGTGTCAATAAAATTATACCAAACAAAAGAGGTTTTTTCTTTATTTTAACAGAAATGTAATAATTTTGTGGATAACTTTTTTCAAATTTTCTAAAAAATCCCGAAACTTAAATTTAAAACATATTGACATAAAGTATAATCCATTGTAAAATAATACCATAAATTTTTTGTTAGATATTTTATTCAAAAAAATTTAATCTTAGTTTAATCCAAGTAAAATTAAACATTAACAAACTAAAAAGAAAAGAGGTGAAAAGCAAAGATAAAAGTAAAATAAAAGATATAAAATTTATAATCTAAAAAAATTTGTATCAAATATATTAAATATTTCTTTTTGTTTTAATATTTATTTATAATTAATTTAAATATAAATTTACTTACAAAATTAATTCTTAAATATTCCAATTAAAAATAAATAAATGAAAATAAAGCATATTAAAGAGAAAAAATTATTTTCAAAACTAAATTTACGGGTATAAAAAACTATTGAAATATCGTAATATAATTGATACAATAAAAATGAAAAGTAAATGCATTTTATAGAATTGCCCAAGTTTATAAAGAAAAATCTAGAAGCTGATACAAAGCTAGAGCAATGGCTGTGGCTAATAGCAGGAAGGGAGGAAAAAGTCAAAATGTCAAAACTAGACAATCCAGAAGTAAAAAAAGCGATGAAGTTGGTAGAGGAGATATTATCAGACCCAAAAGAAAGAGAAATACTAGATGCAAGAGAAATAGCAAGGCTTGACTACAATTCAGATATATCATATGCGGAAGAAAAACGGAGCAACGGAAGAAAGAAAAAGAAATGCCAAAAAGATGAAAGAAATGGGATTAACTAATGAGCAAATTTGTGAAATATTAAATTTAACAATTGATGAACTAAAAAAAGTAATGTAATATATTTGAAAAAATATGTGATATAATTAATAAAAAATAAGGAGCACGAACAAATGACAAAAAACGCTGAAAGCCTTGGGGCTGTATATATATATATATATATATCGTAAGATTTAACAAAATAACATTATGTGAACGTAGTAGAGAAACTATGCTTTTTATGCGTATATAAAATACGTAAGAGAGGCATAGTTTTTATTATGCAAAAATTATAAAGCTTTGTATTTAAAGATTCAAAATAAAATATTTAAGGAACACAAGGAGGTAAACTAATATGAGTTTAATAAAAAGAGATCAGGAAAAAAGAAAAAATGATAAAAAGTTATTAAAAAAGGTTAAAAAGCAGGCACGAGGTATAACATTAATTGCACTAGTCGTTACAGTCATAGTACTTCTAATCCTTGCAGGAGTAGCAGTTAACCTAACAGTAGGAAATAATGGATTGTTTAGAAGAGCAGAAAATGCAGCAGACATATATGATGAAGCAAGTGATATAGAAAAAATAAATTTAGCAATAGCTGCTGCTCAGATAGCTAATAATGGAAGTACAGTATTAAAAGAAGACATAGAAATAGCACTGTTGGAAGACGGTACGAAATCCATAGTAGTTGATAATGAAGATGGAACAAAAAATATTATATTAATAGATAGCAAAAAAATATATAAAATAAATTTAGATGGGAGTGTTGAAGATACAAATAGTGATTTTGACAGTATTTATGTAGCACCAGATTCGCAAGATGAAGCAATAAATGAAGGAGTAATAGGAATAGGAACTGATGGAAAAACTGTAGATATGGATTTATGGGAATATTCGATATTAGATGATGGAACATATAGCTTGAATGATAATGATTCGTCTAATGGTTATGGTTACAGAGGTAGTATTAATTCCAATGGAAGCATTAATGGAAAAATACCGCAGTATATAAGTGCAGATAATGGGAAAAATTATAAGCCAGTAACAAGTTTATATCAATGTATGGCGCTTAATACAGATCTAAAAGTTGCCCCTGAAATTCCAACTACAGTTAGTAATATCAGGGATATGTTTTATGGATGTACAAGTTTAATAGAAATTTCAAAATTACCAAATAGTATAACAAATATGCAAGGGACTTTTAACGGTTGTACAAGCCTAGAAACAATACCAAACTTACCAATAAAGTTAAAAAATTTTTCTTATACATTTCAAAATTGCACTAGTATAAAAAGTATTCCTGAAATTCCTAGTGGAGTAACTAATATGTGTGGAGCATTTTGGAAGTGTACAGCTTTAGTAACGATACCTAATTTTCCGAGTGAGTTAAATGATATGTCTTATACATTTTATGGATGCACAAGCTTAGAAACAGTTCCTATAATACTAGAAAAAGTTACAAATATGCAAATGACTTTTTATGATTGTGTGAATCTAATTACAGTGGAGATAATTCCTAAGAGTGTAGAAAATTTAATCTATACGTTCGTAAATTGTGCTAATTTAAGTGGAAAAATAGAGATAAACGCTAATATTGAAGATTTATCAAAAACTTCGGGAATATTTTTTGGGGCAACTACAGAAAGTGGAATAAAATTGAAGGTAAGCGGTAGCTGTCCAGTTCTAAAGAGGATTGTTGCTGGAGCAAGTAATGCTAACATAACTTTATAAATAAATATGAAGTTGTGTCAATATTAAATTGATATTGCCTGAAAGTTGATGAGTCTTTTTCATCAAAACACTTGACAAAATCGCAAAAATGGTGTAAAGTATATATGTTTTACACATGATTTTTGCGATTTTTTATTATTAAATCAAAATAATCAATTTTTATACACAAGAAAAGGCACATCCTAGTATAAAAATAGAAGGGAATATATATGAATAAACATATAGAAATAAGTATGTTATGCCAAATATATGGTAAATTACTAACTGAAAAACAATATAGTGCTATAAACGATTATTACAATAATGATTTATCTTTGGCTGAAATAGCAGAAATCCATAACATATCTAGGCAAGGTGTAAGGGACTTAATAATGAAAGGAGAAAACAAACTTTTCGAATTTGAAGAAAAGTTAGGCATCATGAAAAAAATACAAAAACAAGAAAAACAAATTCAAACAATATTATCACAACTAAGTGAAATACAAGACAATTCATCAGACAAAAAAATTGAAAAAATATTAAATGAAGTGCAAAAAGAATTAAGTGTTTTAGTTTAAATATAATGTTTTAAATAAATTTTCCTTAAATTTGTTTAAAAGCTTATACTTAGAAAGAAATTCACAATCTTTAGAAAAAAATATTTTTTCAAAAAAGGAGGACTTAAGCAATGGCTTTTGAAGGTTTATCAGAAAAGCTACAAGCTTTCACAAAAAAGCTTAGAGGAAAAGCTAGAATAACAGAATCAGAGTTAAATGAAATGCTACGTGAAGTCAAACTTGCATTATTAGAAGCAGATGTTAACTACAAAGTAGTAAAGGAATTTATAAACTCAATTCATGATAAAGCTTTGGGGCAAGATGTGCTTAAATCTCTAACACCGGGTCAACAAGTTGTAAAAATAGTAAAAGATGAATTAGTAGAACTTTTAGGTGGAACAGATAGCAAAATAGCAATTTCACCAAACCCACCAACAGTCATAATGCTAGTTGGTCTTCAAGGTTCTGGTAAAACTACAACAGCAGGTAAACTTGCTAATCTTTTGCGAAAACAAGGCAAAAAGCCATTACTTGTTGCTTGCGACGTATACAGACCAGCAGCTATAAAGCAACTTCAAGTTGTAGGAGCACAGCTAAACATTCCAGTATATGCAAATGAGTCTGAAAAAAATGTTGTAAAAATAGCAAAGCAAGCTAAAGAAATAGCTATAAGTAAATTAAACGACATTGTTATACTAGATACAGCAGGTAGGCTTCAAATAGATGAAACATTAATGCAAGAGCTAAAAGACATTAAATCAAATGTTAAACCACACGAAATTTTACTTGTTGTAGATTCAATGACAGGTCAAGAGGCTGTAAATGTAGCTAGCAAATTCAACGAAGACTTAGGAATTGATGGCGTTATACTAACCAAGCTTGATGGTGATGCACGTGGTGGTGCGGCAATATCCGTAAAAAAGGTTACAGGTAAACCAATCAAATATGTAGGAACTGGTGAAAAGCTAAACGAAATCGAGGAATTTCATCCAGATAGAATGGCATCAAGAATTCTTGGAATGGGCGACGTACTTTCAATAATTGAGCAAGCAGAAGAAGCATTTGACAGAGAAGAAGCAGAAAAGCTAGAAAAAAAATTAAGAAAAAACAAAGACTTAGACTTAAATGATTACTTAGCTCAATTAAAACAGGTTAAAAAAATGGGCTCATTTTCATCAATACTTAAAATGATACCTGGTATGAACAAACTCAATGTAAATGTTGATGATAAAGAGTTCACAAGAATAGAAGCAATAATTAGTTCAATGACAAATGAAGAAAGAGAAAATCCAAAACTACTTAATGCGTCTAGAAGAATTAGAATTGCAAAAGGTAGTGGAACTCAGGTTCAAGACATAAACAAATTTATGAAGTCTTTTGAATTAACACAAAGCATGATGAAAAAAATGAAAAATGGTTCATTAGACCCAAGAATGAAAAAGATGATGAAGGGCTTAAACTTAGACAAAATGTCAGAAGAAGAACTTCAAGAGCTTGAAAATAAGCTAAAATAAACTTATATATTCTAAAATATAGAAGAATATATTGAAACATAATCAATTAGATATTAAGTTTTTAACTTTATATAAATATATTTTTGATAATTTATTCGAACTAATTTGCATAAAAGCAAAAAAGCTAGAAAAGATTATCTCAAACTCTAGGAGGTGATACTATGGTAAAAATAAGATTACAAAGAGTAGGAGCAAAAAAAGCACCTTTCTATCACATTGTTGTAGCTGATTCAAGAGTTGCAAGAGATGGAAAAATAATCGAACAAATCGGAACATATGACCCAATGACAAAACCATCTACAATAGTTCTTGATAAAGAAAAAACAGAAAAATGGATAAAAAACGGAGCAAAACCTACAGATACAGTAAAAGCACTAATTGCTAAAGCAAAATAATTAGTTAAATGAAGACTTAGCACCTGAGCAAAAAGCGAGAGTGACAACAATAAAAAATATTACTTAGAAAAACGCTAAAAGCAAAAGGTACTAAAGCTAATAACTAAATACTAGCATTAGCAAGAAAGGAAAATTAAATGGAAGAAGTATTAAGAACCATACTAGCAAATTTAGTAGAAAATCAAAAAGCTGTTTCAATTGATCATGTAGAAAGAGAAGGAACAGATTTTTACTATGTAAAAGTTGCACAAGAAGAAGAAGGTAAACTAATAGGAAGACAAGGCAGAGTGGCAAAAGCAATAAAAGCACTATGCAAGGCATTAGGAGCAAAGGAAGGAAGGAAAGTTGAAGTAGTATTTCCTTTTAAGAGAAAATAAAATTATTTATACAAGAATTTTAGTATAAATAAAATTTATGACTTGAAATATATAAGCAATAATATGCGATATAAAAGAAAGGGTATTAAATGCAGGATAAATTTGAAGTTGGCAAAATAGTTAATACTTTTGGAATAAAAGGCGAAGTAAAAGTTGCACTATATACCGAAAACATTAACAATTTTAAAAAAGGTAATAAAATATATGTTAATAATAAAGAAATGCAAGTAGAACATTCAAGACTTCAAAAAAATATGCTAATCCTTAAACTAAAAGGCGTAGATAATATGACAGATGCAGAAGACTTAAGAGATAGTATCATTACAGTCGAAAGAAGCAAAAAAGAGCTTCCAGCAGGAACATATTATATAGCTGATTTAATTGGATTAGATGTATATACAGATGAAGGAGCTTTACTTGGAAAAATTATAGACATATATAATACTGGAGCGAACGACATTTATACTGTAAAAAACTTAGAAGGAAAAGAAGTATTACTACCAGCAATTAAAGAGGTAGTAAAACAAGTAGATTTGCAAAACGAAAAAATAATAGTTCACATATTAAAAGGATTGATTTAAAAAATGTATATTAAATAACTCAAAAATAAGTGAATCGAATAATATAGAACTGAAAAATTAATCAAAATGCAGTATAATTCTGAAAGGATAAATATTTAGATGAAATTTAGTGTGTTAACATTATTTCCAGAGATGTTTGAACCAATCAAACACAGCATAATTGATAGAGCTTCTAAGCAAGATCTTATAGATATTAATTTAATAAATATTAGAGATTTTTCAGAAGACAAGCACAAACATGTTGATGACACGCCATATGGTGGTGGAGCTGGAATGGTTATAAAACCTGATGTGGTATATTCTGCATATAAATCAATAAATGATGAAAATGCAAAAGTAATATATTTATCACCAAAGGGGAAACTATTAAATCAATCTAAAGTCAAAGAATTTTCAAAAGAAAAGCATTTAGTTCTGCTATGTGGACATTATGAAGGAATAGACCAAAGAGTATTGGATGAAATAGTAGATGAAGAAATTTCAATAGGTGACTATGTACTTACACGGTGGTGAGCTTCCAGCAATGGTACTTATAGATAGTGTTAGCAGATATGTAGATGGAGTTTTAAGTGAAGATTCTACAAAAGAAGAATCATTTAGCTCAAATCTTTTAGAATATCCTCAATATACTAGACCTGAAATATTCAATGGCACAAAAGTTCCTGATGTACTAACTTCAGGAAATCATCAAAAAATAAATGATTGGAGAAAAGAACAATCATTAAAAATAACGTATTTAAAAAGACCAGATTTATTAAATGAATACGAAAAAATTCTAGCAAAAAAATTGTTAGACCAAGAAAAATAGGTCAAAAAACTAAAGCAATTTTGCTTTAAGAGAAAATTAAAAAGACTGTAAAGTCAAAAATTAAGAAAGGAGTTAAATCATGGATATTATAAAATCAATAGAACATGAACAATTAAAAAATAAGGTTCCTGATATTCGTGTTGGTAATACTGTAAGGGTACACCAAAGAATAAAAGAAGGAAACAGACAAAGAATCCAAGTATTTGAAGGAATTGTCATTAAAAAGCAAAATGGTGGATTAAATGAAACATTCACTGTAAGAAGAGTAGCATATGGAGTAGGAGTTGAAAAAACATTTTTATTA
>CALXWN010000046.1:0-7368 GCA_944392415.1 uncultured Clostridia bacterium
CATTTTATAAGCATACGCCATCTATATCTATCTTTAATTTTATCTATTGGTGATGGCACTGGGCTATATAGAAGTAATCCAAACTTTTCATTTATTACTCTTTGTTTTAAATATGTGTGCAAATCTTTTGCAACTTTTTTAAGCTCTAGCATATTTTTTGCAGACATATCTATTACTATTATATCGCAAAATGGCGGATATTTCAATTGTTTTCTTAGTTCAATTTCGGTATTATAAAATAAATCATAATCTTGAGCTTTTGAATATTCTATTGCATAATTATCCGGATTATATGTTTGAATAATTACTCTTCCTTCATACTCTCCTCTTCCTGCTCTACCCGCAACTTGGGTTAATGTTTGAAATGTTCTTTCATTTGCTCTATAATCGCCAAAATTCAAACTACTATCTGCTGCTACAACGCCAACTAAAGTAACATTTGGGAAATGATGTCCTTTTACAACCATTTGTGTTCCAATTAAAATATCTATATTTTCATTTCTGAATTTATCTAATATTTCTTCATGAGAATTCTTTTTTGAAACTGTATCCACGTCCATTCTAATTGTTGTGGCTTCTGGGAAAAGATTGTGTACCTCATCTTCTAACCTTTGAGTTCCTGCTCCAAAATATTTTATATTTTGGCTGTGGCATTCTGGGCAAGTTGTTACAACATTTTCTTCATAACCACAATAGTGGCATTTTAGTTTATTTTCATTTTTATGATAAGTCATTGTGATATTACATCTTTTACATTTGACTGTGTATCCACAATCTCTGCACATAATGAAGGTTGAAAATCCTCTTCTATTTAAAAATAAAATAGTTTGAGTTTTGGTTAATAAATTTTTTTCAATTTCTTCTTTTAAAGGCTCACTTATCATTGATTTATTGCCATTTGCTAGTTCTTGTCTTAAGTCAACCACTTTAACAGCTGGTAAATTTGCATTATTCGCTCTTTTTGTAAGAGTTAAAAGTGTCATTTCTCCATTTTGTGCTTTATAGTATGATTTCATGTCTGGTGTAGCACTACCAAGTAAAAGAGGAATATTATTTGATTTTGCCAAATATTCAGCCACTTCCCTGGCATCATATCTTGGACTCATTTCAGACTGATAAGATTCGTCATGCTCTTCATCAATAATTATTAGTCCCAAATTTACAGCTGGTGCAAAAATTGCAGACCTTGCTCCAATTATTATTTTAGCTTTTCCTTCTTTGATTTTATTCCACTGGTCATATCTTTCCCCTATAGATAGTTTACTATGTAAAACTGCAATTTGTTCATCTCCAAATCTTGCAATAAATCTATCCACAGTTTGTGGTGTTAGTGAAATTTCTGGAACCAACATTATGCTACTTTTATTTTCTTTCAGCATTTTTTCAATGAGTTGCAAATATATTTCTGTTTTTCCTGAACCAGTTACGCCATATAGCAAATACTCGCCACTATCTTTAATTTGCGAAATTGCTGTTTGCTGTTCATCTGTAAGTTTTAAATCATGAGTTTTGCTTTCTACTTTGTGCATAAATGGATTTCTTTCCACTTTTTGCTCATTTATCTCTAAATATCCATTTTTGACTAAAGTATTTACTATGCTTCTTGTTCCATCTGTAAAAATTTCTATATCTTGCATAGTTGCTGAGTCATTTCTCATTAAAAAATCTAATATATTTTTTTGCTTTTCCGATTTTATTTTTCCAGTTTCTATGTCTTCTTCAATTTCATCTTGAGATTTGGCTAAATATATTAGATTTATAGTTCTATCTTTAACTCTTGTTTCAATATTTTTGCTTGTTGTACCTGGAGCAAGCATTAATCTCAAACAATCTGAAACATTACAAATATATCTTTTTGCCATCCACTTTGCTAAGTTTATATATTCTTCTTTTATGCTTGCATCTTGCACATTTAAGATTGGTTTTATTTTATAGTCTGATTTTTCTTTAATACCAATTACAATACCTTCTTCAGGAGTTTTTTTATTTCCAAATGGCACAAAAACTCTACTACCTATTTTCACATTTAAATGTTCAGGTATTTCATAATCAAATATTCTGTTAAGTGTTTTTACTGTTGATTCAATTATTATTTCTGCGACCATTTTTACCTCTCTTTTTCAATTTGCATTTTCCGTTTTGGACGGTCCTTTTCGTAAAATTTATATAATATTTTACGTTTTGCTCCGTCCCTAACCGAAAACTTTCTTCCAAATTATTTATTCTGATTTTCTGCTGCTTTTATTACATTTGACATTAACATTGCTATTGTCATTGGTCCTACTCCACCAGGTACTGGAGTAATGTACGAAGCCTTTTTAGAAACATTTTCAAAATCTACATCTCCGCAAAGTTTACCTTCATCATTTCTGTTCATTCCAACATCTATAATAACTACTCCATCTTTAACCATATCTGCAGTTACAGTATTTCTTTTACCAACTGCTGAAATAACTATATCTGCATCTTTTACTTCTTTTTTAAGTTCCTTTGTTCTTGAATGGCAGATAGTTACTGTTGCATTTTTTGAAAGCATACATTGAGCCATAGGTTTACCAACAATATTACTTCTTCCTATAATGGAAACTTTTTGTCCATCTATTTTTATATTGTATTTTTCAAGCATTGTTACAATTCCTAGAGGTGTGCAAGGTATAAAGCCATCTTGTCCAATGCACAAATTTCCCACATTTTGTGGATTAAAACCGTCTACATCTTTTTCAGGGCTTATTTTGTTAAATGCCTCTTGTATATCTAATGGCTTTGGAATAGGGCTTTGTAGTAATATGCCATTTACATTTTTATCATTATTTAATTTATCTATTAAATCTAAAAGTTCTTGCTGTTTTGTTGTACTTGGAAGCAAATATTCTTTAAATTCTATTCCTATCTCTTCACAAGCTCTACTTTTATTTCTAACATAAACTTTTGATGCATCATTGTCTCCCACCATTATAACTGCTAAATGTGGGGTAATGCCTTTTTTCTTTAATTTTTCTGTTTCAACTTTTAGCTCTGCTCTTATGTTTTTTGCTAAGTTTTTTCCATCAATTATTGTTGCCATTTTTGTTCTCCTTTTTATTTCGATTAGTTCTTGTATTGTTTGTTTCATCAATTTTAATTTATTTACAATTGGTTTATTAATTTTTAAATTTATTTTATCACAAAAATATTCAATTGTGTAGGTGCTTTTTTAACAAAATTAAATATACTTTTAAATTGTTACAATTCAGTTTCATATTTTTTGTTGAATTTTGAAATATTATGTATTATAATGTAGATGTATTAAATAGAAATTTTTGCACAAACTATATTAAAAACATATTTTTTAATGTTGATAAATAATTTTCGTTACAAAGGATTTATTTTTCTATAGTTTATGTGCTTTTCAAGAAAGGATAAATGTATTATGAAGAAAACAATTTATGGTATTTTAATTGCTCTATTTTTAGTTTTATTTACCGCTACATCAAGTTTTGCAGTCAATGTTCAAAAAGCTGATGCCACAATGACTTTGGTAGAAGATAATATTTGCAATATTACTTTTGGAGAGTATGGCGAATTTGAAAAAAGAATGATTGAATGCAACACTACAGAAAAGTATGTTGACATTAGATTAACTGCTAGAAATAATGCTGAAAAACTAGAAGATAAAAAAGCTAATGTTGTTTTATTGATAGATGCTTCAAGAAGTATGTCAACAAATGAAATTATTATCAATGGAGAAACAATGACTAGGAAAGAAGCTGTTTTACAATCTGCACAAACTTTAGTAGATAAATTGTTATCTGCAAATCCTAATATCAAAATTGGCGTAGTCGAATTTGCTACATCTACTGAAACGGGTGATGATGGATATACAATTGAAGGAACAGATTTAGATGCAAAAACAGTTACAAGTGAACTTACTAATGATGCAGATACAATTGAAGCTGCTTTAAATACAGTATCTGAAGATGTCATGGGTGCAAGAACAAACCTAGAGGTTGGCTTAGATGCAGCAAATGCATTACTTCAAACAAATAATGATCCTGATACTGAAGACTATATAATTACTTTAACAGATGCTATTCCTAATACTGCAAGAGGAGTTGTTGGAGATACTTATACAGATGCAACAAGAGTTCCAACTAGAAATAAAATAGTGGAATTAGGTGAAGCTGGCGTTAATTTAATTTCAATGCTTATTGAAATGAGTGATGATGAAATTGCTATATCTCAAGAAGATCCAAAACCAACATACAGAGAAGTTGCAGAAGAAATATTTGGTACAGCAATTGCCCCTACATCAGGTGAAGTTTATTATGTTTCTGATGAAGAAGTTGAAGATACTGTTACAAATAAAATATATGCAAGTTTAGTACAAGAACAATATGTTTTAAACAATATAGTTATTAAAGATTACTTCCCACAAAATATTATAGATAATTTTGCTTATGCACAATTAACAGAATCAAATATTGGAGAAGTTACTGCTGAAGTAAATACTGAAGATAATTCTATTACCTGGACTATACCTTCACTTGGACCTGGTGAAGAGGCTACATTTACTTACAGAATATCTCTAAAAGATGAGTTTAATGAAGAAATTATAGGTATTAATTTACCTACAAATGAAAATGTAGAAATTACTTATGAAGAAAATGGAACTCCAGGATTTGCAGAAAATGACAAATGTCCTATTATAGCATTAGATGTATTACCTAAAAAGGATATTCCTCAAACAGGTATCTACACTGGTTTATACATTGTTGGTGGAGTTGCTGTAATGGCTATTATAAGTTATGCAAGTTATAGATTTGTGAAGAAAAATAATTTTTAAGTTGATTTTTTCTTTGTTTTATGTTAACATATATATTGTAGGAATTGCACAAAAAAGAAATGTGAAATAAAAAACAAAGGAATGGTAAAAATGAATATTTATAAGGGTATTGCTGAACGGTGGAATCCCCAAAAAGGGCTAATCGTTAGACTTCCTAAAAGAGGATTTATAACAATCCCCATAGATGAGATTTCACTTTATCCCTTATCCAAAGTAGATGAATTTGGAATACCACTTGAGGTAAAATCTATTTTAGGCGGAAAAGTTGTTTTTTGTAATAAGGAAGACGGAACATTTTCCAGAAAAAAAGTTATGCAAGAAGACTTTAAGAGTATTGAAATAGGTGACATTCTAAAAGCCTCAGTTTATGCCATAACCAATATTGGGGTTTTTCTTCATTACAGAACTCTTATAATATTTTGCCCTATATTCGAAATTAGTAACTGCTTTGTAAAACAAGCAAATGAGTACTTTTTAAAAGGGCAAAAGGTCGAAGTTATGGTTACCTCCAAGCCAAATGAATCTCTTTACATCATTGGATCATATAAAGATACATTCGATGATGATCCTTTCCAATATGCTGTAGGAGACACTTTGGTTTGCAAAGTTACTAAAGTCCATCCACATATTCAGGCTTATTTTTTGGAGATTACTCCCGCAGTAAAGGGGCTTTTAGATATTTATAATTGCCCAATACAACTGAAATATGGAGATAAAATAATTGCTACAGTAAAAAGGATTACTGACAAAGGGATAAAAGTCAACTTTGTCAAAAAATTAGATTCATAATATTAATTCCTACAAGATAAAATAATATTTTCACATTTCTTCTACTACTTTGCTCTTGCAATAGTAGTAGTTTCTTTTTTTATTAAAAATTGCTTATAGAGCAAATTATATTTCTCCTCCTCTTTTTATAAAATTATGTCCATATTTTTCTTTTATTTTATCCAATGTTTCATCTAATTTTTCTTGTTTTTCATTTTGTTTGTTATCAAATAAAGATATTTGTTTATCTTTTTCATCTAGTAAATCATCTACTCTAACACCTATTAGTCTTACTCTAGTTCCTTTTGAATATAATTCTTCCATTAATTTTTTGGCTTGTTCATAAATTATTTTTGTGCTTGATGTTGCTGTATCTAATTTACGTTGATGTGAAAATACTCTAAAGTTTGAATCTTTTATTTGAACATTTACTACATTTGCAAGCATTTTTTCTTTTCTTAATCTATAAGTAACCTGTTCTGTAAGTTCTAGTAATATCCTATTGATTTCATTTATATTTGTTAAGTCTTGTGGAACTGTTATTGAGTTTCCTATTCCCTTTGGCTTTTCTTCTTTATAATTTACAGGTGAATTGTCTATACCATTTGCATATTCCCAAATCATTTTTCCAAACTTACCAAATCCTTTATATATTAGTTCTTTATTATACTGTGCTAAATCACCTATTGTTTTAATTCCCATTTTTTCTAATTTTGGAATGCTCTTTTTTCCTACCATTAGAAGCTCATCCACTTTTAGTGGCCACATTTTTGTTTTAATTTCTTCATTCCAAAGTGTGTGTATTTTATCTGGTTTTTCAAAATCTGACGCCATTTTAGCTAAAAGCTTGTTATGTGCAATACCTACATTTACAGTAAACCCCTGCTCTGTTTTTACTCTTGTAGATATTTCTTTTGCAATTACAAGTGGGCTTTCATTTTTGCCAATAAAATTGGTCATGTCTAAAAAACATTCATCTATTGAAAAACGTTCTATTATGTTTGTGTATTCTTCAAACAATTCATATAGCTTATTTGAATACTCTCTATACATTTTATGATTCGATGCAAATACTTGAAGATTTGGACATTTCTTTCTTGCAAAATATATTGGCTCTCCTGTTTTTATTCCAAATTGCTTTGCTATATTACTTTTGGCTAAAACTACTCCATGTCTTTGGCTTTCATCTCCACCTATTATTGCTGGAATAGTCCTTATATCTAGTTTAGCACCATTTTTCAACATATCTACTGCTGTCCAAGATAAAAATGCATTGTTTACATCAATATGAAAAATCAAACGTTCCATAATAATCACCAAAATTATTATAGAACGTTTGTTTTTATTTGTCAATTATTTTTTATATTTTTATTATTTGTTTTCTGCTTTTTCAGAAGTTTCTTCAGTTTTTGCTTCTTCAGCAACATTTTCTGCATCTTTGTCAGCAACTTCTGCTTTAACTTCTTCTGCTGGTGTTTCAATTACAGGAGCTTCTGCTACTGTAGCCTCAGCCTTTACTTCTTCTACTTCCTCTGTAGCTGGCATTTCTTCTTTAAGAACTATTTCTTTATTCTCAATTCTTGCTCCTACATTTTCCTTTGTCTTAGCTGCTTTTCCTAGTCTATCTCTTAAGTAGTATAATTTAGCTCTTCTTGCTTTACCTACCCTAACTGTTTCCACCTTTTCTATTAATGGAGAGTGTAATAAAAATGTTTTTTCAACTCCTACTCCATATGCTACTCTTCTTACAGTGAATGTTTCATTTAATCCACCATTTT
>CALXWN010000047.1:0-6838 GCA_944392415.1 uncultured Clostridia bacterium
AAATTATTACTATACATATAATGACTCAATAGCAAATAGAGAAAATAAATTTGTTGAAAATCTTTGTGAAACAAAAGATGCACTTTATAACTATGTTGTTACTTATTTAAACAGCAATACATTTTATGTAACTTTAGCTGGAGGTATTAGTGATTCAAAATATTCTTCAAATACTGAATATTACAATAGTATAATGGCACAGGCATTTAGCGATTGGTTTATGCAATTCTAACTATTTAAAAAGTAGAAAATTAATAATAAAAATAAATCATTTAAATGGAAGATCTGAATTTTAAATTATTCAGGTCTTTTTCTATATGTTTATTAATAATATTTAAAAGTAAAATAAAACTTTAGTAAATTAAACAATTCACAACATAAGTAAAATATAATTCAAAATAAATAGCAAAACTAAAAAATGAAAGAGGAGGAGAATAAATTGATTGGTAGATTGAGTGTAAGAAAGCGAATGAAAAACACTATATTTTTATCTGTAATATTGATGATAACATTATTAGTTAGAATAGGATACATACAATTTATACAAGGAGATGAGCTAAAAGAAAAAGCATATGCTCAGCAAACATCAGATAGAATTGTAAGTAGCAAAAGAGGGACAATTTATGATAGCACAGGGACTACTTTAGCTGTTAGTAGCACTGTAGAAACTGTAACTGTAAATCCAACTCATATAAAAGATGAAGATAAAGAAAAAGTGGCACAAAAACTTAGTGAAATATTTGAATTAGATTATGATACTGTTTTAAAAAGAGTAAAAAAGCGTTCATCAATAGAAACTATAGTTAGAAAAGTAGACAAAGAAAAAACAAATATATTAAGAGAATGGATGAGTGAAAATAATATTACAGAAGGAATAAATATAGATGAAGACTCAAAGAGATATTATCCTCTTAACAATTTAGCATCACAGGTAATTGGATTTTGCGGAAGTGATAATCAAGGACTAAATGGTATTGAAGCAAAATACGATGAATATTTAAAGGGAAAAGCAGGTTCAATTAGTAAAGTAACAGATGCATCAGGAGGTACAATAGAAGATAATCCAGAAGAATATAATGAACCTCAAGATGGAGATGATTTAGTATTAACAATAGATGCAACTATTCAGGCAATAGCCGAAAAATACTTAAAAGAAGCTTGTATTGACAATGAGTGTACAGATGGTGGAAACGTCATTATAATGAACCCGAAAACTGGAGATATTTTAGCACTAGCAGGTTATCCTGACTATAATTTGAACGACCCATTTGCAGTAGATGAAAGTCTTCCAGAAGAAGAGCAAAGTACCAAGATGCAAAGCTTGTGGCGTAATAAAGCAATATCAGATACATATGAGCCGGGCTCTACATTTAAATTAGTTACAGCATCAGCAGCATTAGAAGAAGGAATAACAACACCGGACAAAGAAGGAGAATTTACATGTATTGGATATATAGATGTAGCAGGAGTAAAAATGAAATGCTGGAGATATTATAGACCACACGGTTCGGAAAGCTTAAGACAGGCGTTAATGAATTCGTGTAACCCTGTATTTATAGGATTAGGACAAAAATTAGGAGTTCATAAATATTATGAATATCTAAATAAATTTGGATTTTTTAATACTACAGGAATAGATTTGCCGGGAGAAGCAAACTCAATATTTTTAAAAGAAGAAAAAGTTGGACCTGTAGAACTGGGCACAATTGCATTTGGTCAAAGATTTGAAGTAACACCTATACAGATGGCAACGATGCTATCAACAATAGCTAATGGTGGAGTTTATACAAAACCAAGGTTAGTTAAACAAATAATAAGCAATACAGAAGTAGACGAAAACGGGAATAAAAAGGTTACAAATATAGAACCAGAGTATGGAGATAGAGTAATCTCGGAAGAAACAGCAAAAAATATTTTAAGCATGATGTGCACAGTTGTAGATGAGGGAACTGGTAAAAATGCTAAAGTAACAGGATATTCTATTGGAGGAAAAACAGGAACATCAGAAGATGGAGTAAATACAGGCAAATATGTAACATCATTTATAGGAACAGCACCAATAGAAGACCCAGAAGTTGTTGTGTTAATAACATTGTACAATCCAACAGGAGAAGGAGGACATCAAGGAGGAGGAGTTGCTGCACCTGTTGCAGGTCAAATATTTAGTGAAATACTTCCATACATAGAAGTGCAAAAAAATGAAGAGGAAAACTAAAAGGTCACATTTTGTGACCTTTTTAAATAAGAATAATTAAGTTTCAATTATTCAATAAGCAAAAAAGCGTAAAAATACGGAAAAATATTTGTCGAAAATCAAAAAATATGATATTATTATAGCACAAATTAGTAAAATCAAATGATATGAAAAGGAGATAAATAAAGGGAGTAACAATTTAAAGAGAAGCAGTTTATAATGAAGGCTATAATATAGATGAATATGATGATATTACTATGTTCCCAGATATTGAAAGAGCAGGAGAATTTTACTCAGATGAAGGCTTTTTAGATGAAGCGGTAAATATAATGAGTAATTATGAAGGAAACTTCTGTACTACACTTGTAACTGTTACAACACATATAGCATTTTCTTTAGATGGCATTTCTGACTTAGATAGCAAAACAACAATAACAAGGAACGACTTAGAAGGATATAGTGATGAAATTTATAAAAACTATATAATAGCTTGTAATTTTACAGATTATGCTTTTGGAAAATTCATGCAAGAATTAGATGATGCTGGATTGCTTGAAAATAGCATACTAGTTGTTTATGGTGACCATGGAGCAGGCATGTCACTTGATCTCAGATAAAGATTACTCGTTTATAAAGGGCCTAGGATTTGTAACAAGTTTCAATTATTGCGTAAATGATAGATATTATGATAAAGAAAGTATGGAAGAAATTGAAGAAACGGAAGAATTAGCGACACTTCAAAGAAAGATGGAGGACGAAATTTACTTGTCTGATACAATAATAAAGAATAATTTGTTTGCACAATAAATTGTTTTGTAATTGGGCGAAAATTTGGGATGAAGCGAAGTATGGACAAACTTAAAAATTTGTGCTAAAATATAAAAAGGCGATATTAGAATTTGGATAATAAACATAATTAAAAAATAAATTACTTAAATTAGGAGGGGGAGAATGAAAAAAGTTAT
Organism: uncultured Clostridia bacterium; assembly: GCA_944392415.1. GTDB lineage: Bacteria > Bacillota > Clostridia > TANB77 > CAG-508 > CAG-793. The sequence goes on from CALXWN010000047.1 coordinate 3,160, forward strand.
ATTAATTGGAGTACCACGCCATAATAATTTGGGTGATAATGCAATAGCAGTAGCAGAAGAAAAATTTATAAAAGAGAATTTACCAGATTATAAATATTATGAAATAGAAGAAGAAAAAGTAAATGAACAATTAAATACAATAAAAAAAGATATAAAAGATGACGATATAATTTTATATCACGGAGGAGGAAACATCGGAGATGAATATTTATATGTTGAAGAAGAGAGAAGAAATTTAATAAAAGAGTTTCCTAATAATTTAATAATAATTCTTCCTCAAACAATATATTTTAAAAATAAAGAAGAATTAGAAAAGTCAAAAGAAATATATGGCAAACATCATAATTTAGTTTTTTGCGCTAGAGAAGAAACCTCGTATAATGTTATGAAAAAAGAATTTAAAAATAATAAAGTTATTTTTGTTCCAGATATAGTTACATATTTAAATGAAACTAAAAATGGAGAAACAAGGAATGGATTACTTTGTATTTTTAGAAATGATACAGAAATAAAAATGACAGAAGAAGAAAGAAAAACTGTAAAAGAACTTGGCAAAAAATATTTTGAAAAAATAGAATATGATGATACAGCTGTAGGTGATCCAATACCTACTAGTGAGAAAAGAGAAGAAAAACTAGAAAAAATGTTTGAAAAATACAGAAGAGCAGAGCTTGTTATTACAGATAGACTTCACGGAATGATATTTGCAGCTATTACTAGTACACCATGTATAGCCTTAAGTAATTATAATCACAAAGTAAAAGATACAGCTAAGTATTTAAGTTACTTAGGATATATAAAGTATATTGATAATATGAATGATTTAGAAAAAAATATAAAAGAATTATTGAATACAAAATATTTACCATATGACAATAAGGAACTAAAAGAAAAGCAAAAACAAATAATTGAAATAATTCGCCAAAATGGATAGGAGGAGAATATCGTGGAATTGAATAAACCAAGATTTACAGTTATAATATGTGCTTATAACGTGGAGAATTACATTGAAAGAGCTATAAATAGTGTGCTATCACAAAACTATAAAAATTATGAATTGATTATATCAGACGATTGCTCAACTGATAATACAATGGTAATAATAAAAAAATATATAACAGAAAATGTAAAATTAGTAAAGACACCATCTAATACTGGAACTGCAGGAGGAACAAGAAATGCAGGATTAGAAAAAGCAAATGGAGAATATATTTTATTTTTAGACGGAGACGATACCTTATATGATGAAAATGTGTTGGAAAATATTGATAAAGTAATAGGACAAGACACTCCAGATATAGTATATTTAGGATTTCAAGACGTTGGACAAGGTAATAAAGAAAGAATATCAACTCAAGAAAATTCTACAAAAATTGCAAGATTAACTTGTGATTTGAATTTTTCTGTATCAAGTAGATGCTGGAACAAAGAGTTTTTAGATAAAAATAATATGAGATTTGTGCAAGGAATGTATTATGAGGATGAAGTATTTTGCATAAAAGGAACTATTTTGTCAAAGTCAACAAAATATAGTTCTATGAAAGTATTTAAATATTATAGAAATAGAAAAGGTAGCGTTATGAGCACTCCATCAGTAAAAAAATGCTCAGATTGGTATAGAATGCTTGCAGAAGTAACTGATCTATATTCAATTACACCTAAAGAGTACAAGCCATATTTATTAAGCTTTATTAAAAATGAAAATGAAACTATTCCAGCAAGAATAGCAGCAATATTAAAATCTATGGAATGTGGAGGACCTATAGAAAGATTGCCTAAAAGGAATTACAAATTTAAGGAGTTCTTTGATAATGAAAACTAAATTATATATAGTTAGGCATGCAGAAACAATTGGTAACATAGAAAAAAGATTAACAGGTAGAAAAGATTATGAACTTACAGAAAAAGGACTTGCGTCCACAGAAAAACTTGCTAAAAGATTATCAAATATTAAATTTGATGTAATGTATTCAAGCACATCAAATAGAACGGCGAAAACAATTGAGCCATTAGCAAAATTGAATAACCTAAAAATCATTCAGTTAGACGATTTGTGTGAAATGTATTTTGGAGATTATGATGGCTGGAAATGGGAAGATGTAAATGAACTTAATCCACAAATAAAACAGAGACAAAACGAAATAAATGAAATAAGTGGAATACCAAATCAAGAATCAATGGAAGATGCAAGCAAAAGAGAATATGACTGCATTAAAAGAATTTGTGAAAAAAATGCAGGAAAAAATATCTTAATATGTTCTCATGGAGTTGTAATAGAGGGATTTTTGAGACAAATAACAGGTATACCATTTAATGATGAGAGAGAAAAATATTGCCAACATAATGTGGCATTGAACATTCTAACTTATGAAAATGGAAAATTTGAAATAGATTTATTAGCAGATACATCATTTCTAAAAAATGACCTTTAATATAAAAAAGTTGTTCTACTATGGAGGATAGGTAATAAAATGCAAAATTCATTAATTTCAATAATTGTACCAGTATATAAAGTGGAAAAATACTTAAAAAAATGCTTAGATAGCATAATAAATCAAACTTATAAAAATCTTGAAATAATAATTGTAGATGATGGGTCACCTGATGGGTGCCCTAATATTTGTGATGAATATTCTAAAAAAGATGATAGAATAAAAGTAATCCATCAAAAAAATATGGGACTTTCAATTGCTAGAAATAACGGAATAAAATTAGCAACAGGAGAATATATTGGTTTTGTAGATAGTGACGATTTTATAGAACCAACAATGTATGAAGACTTATATAATGCAATAATAAAAAACAATGCTCAAATGAGTATTTGTAATTTTAATGTGATTACAAATAAGGACAAATATAAAAGAAATGATTATCCAGAAAATAAAACATATGATAAAATGGAGATCTTAAAAGAAATTTTATTAGATAAAAATATACAAAGCTATGCATGGAATAAATTATATAAAAAAGAATTATTTGATGGAATACAATATCCTGCTGGGAAAAAGTATGAAGATATAGGTACAACTTTTTATCTTGCAGAAAAATGCGACAAAATACAATTAATAGGGAAGGCAGAATATAATTATATAAACAGAAATGACAGCATAGTTTTTAATTTTGATGAGCAAACTATTTTAGATTATACAGAAATAATAATGGAAAGATATGAATATGTTAACGAAAAATATCCTTCATTAAGAAAGTATAATTTTTTCTATTTGGTTAAAACCTTAACTACAGCATATAATGATGCATTCATAATAAATGATATTAGTGATAAGTTAAAAACTCGATTACAAATATTAAATAATAGAGTGAAAGAAGGATTACAAAAATATAGCATAGAAAACTTTTAAAGAATGAAAGTTTAGACAAAAACTTGTAAAAATTTGTCAAAAGCTATTGCAAAATGTCGAAAATAGTAATATCATATTAACAATGGAAAAAGTTGGGTATGAGGAGAAAAATATGAACATTGCATTATTTAACGAAAACGCTTTGCAAATTAGCACTGTTATAGTAATTTATACAGCTATAACAACAATATTACAAAATAAAATATTATCTTATGTATTAAATATAAGTAAAAAAGAAATAACAAGAACTTGGATGGTTCAAACCGTCCTTGTTTCTTTTATACGTATGGCTACGCCTATGCCATATTCTATAATATTAG
>CALXWN010000048.1:0-6767 GCA_944392415.1 uncultured Clostridia bacterium
GAGCAAATTATTAATTCGAGAAACGAACTAGAAGAAGAGATTAGAGAGAGAAGAAGTGATATTCAATTACAAGAAAAGAGATTATTACAAAAAGAAGAAAATCTTGAAAAGAAGCTTTATTCAGCAGAGCAAAGAGAAAAGCAATTAAATAGGAGAGAAGATGAAATCGAAAAAGAAAAAGACGAAGTACAAAAACTTAAAGACTCACAATTAGATGAATTAGAAAGAATTGCTAGATTATCTGTTGATGAAGCAAAACAACAACTATTAGCTAAAGTTGATGAAAAATTAACAACTGAAAAGGTTGAAAGAATTAAGAAGATGGAGGAGGACATAAAAGAAAAGTCTGATGAAACAGCAAAAAATGTCATCACATATGCTATACAAAAATGTGCAGCAGACCATACTTCAGAATCAACTGTTTCAATAGTTGCTCTTCCAAATGATGATATGAAAGGTAGAATAATTGGTAGAGAAGGTAGAAATATAAAAGCTTTAGAAACTCTTACTGGGGTAGATTTCGTAATAGATGATACACCTGAAGCTGTTGTTATTTCAGGATTCGATCCACTTAGAAGAGAAGTAGCAAAAATTGCACTTCAAAAACTAATTGATGATGGAAGAATTCATCCAGCAAAAATAGAGGAAATGGTTGAAAAGGCAAAAGAAGAAGTTACAAAAACCATTAAAGAAGAAGGCGAAAGAGCCGCTATGGAAACTGGAGTACTAAATCTTCATCCTGATATAATAAAACTACTTGGAAAGCTTAAATATAGAACAAGCTATGGTCAAAATGTACTAAATCATTCTATAGAGGTTTCAAACCTTGCTAGAATTATGGCAGATGAGTTAGGATTAGACACAAAACTTGCAAGACGTGCAGGCTTACTTCATGATATAGGAAAAGCTTTAGACCATGATATGGAAGGAACACACGTAGAAATAGGTGTGGAAATTCTTAAAAAGTATAAAGAAGATCCAAAAGTAATAAATGCCGTACAAGCTCATCATGGTGATGTAGAACCACAAACACCAGAAGCATATTTAGTACAAGCAGCGGACGCTATATCAGCATCAAGACCTGGAGCAAGAAGAGAAACTTTAGATGCTTATATCAAGAGATTGGAACAACTTGAATCAATTGCAGATTCATTTGAGGGAGTTGAAAAATCTTATGCAATACAAGCAGGTAGAGAAATTAGAATAATAGTTAAACCAGAAAGAATTTCTGATGATGAAATGACTATTATGGCTAGAAAAATTGCAGAAAAGGTTGAAAATGAAATGGAATACCCAGGACAAATAAAAATTAATATGATTAGAGAAAAAAGAGTAATTGATTATGCAAAATAAACTCTAAAAAAGAAGTACCTATTAAATTAGGTACTTCTTTTTACGTTGGGGACGGTCCTTTTCGTAAAATTTATTGACGAATAATTAATTCTATATTAAAATATAAAAAGATTACGTGCTTTTAGGAGGTATTATTTTGAAAATTTTAGCGGTAGGAGATTTAGTAGGGGAAACAGGTGTAGAAAAGTTAAAAAGAACTTTACCAAATTTACAAGAGGCAGAACACATTGATTTTACTATTATTAATGGTGAAAATTCAGCTGGTGGAATGGGAATGACCAGTAAAATCTACAATGAACTAAATAGACTAAACATAGATGTTATTACAATGGGAAACCACACTTGGGGTAAAAAGGATATATTTACTTTTATAGATGATAAAAAAATTATCAGACCTGCAAATTATTCAAAAGGATGTCCCGGAAAAGGTTATACTATAATACAAAAAGATAATAAAAAAATTGCAGTAGTTAATTTAATAGGTAGAACAGACATGGGAGTACTTTCAGATAATCCATTTACTTGCATAGATCATATAATTGAAAAGTTGAAGGTAGACATAATTGTACTAGACTTTCATGCAGAAGCAACAGCTGAAAAAATTGCAATGGGATATTATGTTGATGGAAGAATTACTGCAATGTTTGGAACACATACTCATGTTCAAACAGCAGATGAAAAAATATTGGAAAATGGAACAGGTTACATAACTGACGTTGGAATGACTGGACCTGAAAAGTCAGTTATTGGAATGGATGTTGATGCATCTTTAAAAAGGTTTGTTACCTCACTTCCTGAAAAATACAAATTAGCAGAAGGCAGTTGTATGCTAAATGGAGTTATTTTTGATATAGACGACGAAACTAATAAAGTGAAAAAAATATATAGAATAAATGTGTAATTTATAATTAGTGTCAAAAAATGTCAAAAAATGTCGATAAAAAGTTCCAAAAAATAGTAAAAAACACTAGACATTTTTTCTTTATTGTAGTATAACATATATATGTAATTACAGAAAATAAATAAAAGAATTAGGAGGAAAAATGGAAGTGTTAAAAATTTCATCAAAATCAAATCCAAACTCAGTGGCAGGAGCTATAGCTGGGATGGTAAAAGAAACAAAAAAGGCAGAAATGCAAGCAATTGGAGCAGGAGCATTGAATCAAGCTGTAAAAGCTGTTGCAATAGCAAGAGGTTTTGTAGCTCCAACAGGAGTTGATCTAGTTTGCATACCAGCATTTGCAGAAGTACAGGTAGAAGGAGAGGACAGAACAGGTATTAGGCTTATAGTTGAATCAAGATAGTTAAAAACACATTAAATTTAATGTAATAAATTAGCTTAAAAACTAATTGGATGTATAAAGGTTAATATTAACAAAAGTATTTAAATTATCAATATAATATATAGGGGCATATATTTAGTATTAAAAACTATTTATATGCCTATTTTTATGAAAGTATTGAAAATAAAGCAAATTTATTATATTATAATTACGAACACGTAATAAATAATAATTTTAATATACATTTATAAAATTTAACTATAACTAATTTAATATCTTAGGAGAGGCAAATGAAGAATAATAATGTCTTTAAATATATATTTATAGTTTTTATAATTGCTTTAATTATAGGAACAGCATATGTCCTATATAATCAAAATGTACAAAGTAATGAAATAGAAGAAGAAAATGTCACTGGAGAAGCAACCATAGAAATGTTAGATAGTCTAACAATGGGACTTTGTAACTATGACACTATGAATCCACTTTTAACAAATAATAAAGAAATAATTAACATAAGCAAAATAATATTTGAACCGCTACTAAACATAACTTCAGACTATAAATTAGAATATTGCTTAGCAAAGTCTTGCACTAAAACAGATGATATAACTTATGAAATAAAAATAGATAGCTCTATAAAGTGGCAGGATGGAAGTAGTTTAATAGCAAAAGATGTAAGTTTTACAATAGATAGATTAAAAGAAAGAAATACTGTGTATTCAGCAAATGTAGCAGACATAGCAAGTACCGAAACCCCTGACGCTGAAACTGTTATCATACATTTATCAAAGGCAGTTCAGTTTTTTGAATATAATCTAACATTTCCTATACTTCCAAGTATGTACTATGTAAATGAGAATTTTGAAACAACAAACAAAATTCCAATAGGAACAGGAATGTATAAAATTGCAAGTATTGATGATAACACTATTTTACTTACACGAAATGATAGATGGAGATATGTAAAAGAAAAAACACCATTAGCACAATCTATAACAATCAAAAGATATGGAACAATGGGAGAAATATATAATAGTTTCAAACTTGGAAACATTGACATAATTAATACGTCTTTAAGAAATTATACGGACTATGTAGGAACAATGGGATATAACAAAAAAGAATACAAAGGAAGAAATTATGACTATTTAAGTTTAAACTGCAATGATATTATTTTACAAGATAAAGCAGTAAGACAAGCTATAAATTATGCTATAGATAAAAATACTCTAGTTTCAACAGTATTTTCAAATAACTATTATGTGTCAAATTCACCACTTGACTATGGAAGTTATTTATATAATAGTGTGGGAGAAATAGCATATAACCAAGAGCAAGCAAGAACAACTTTAGAGCAAGCTGGTTGGACATATCAAAATGGTAGATGGCAAAAAAGCATAAGAGGGCATGTAAGAAGACTTACTTTATCTTTAATAGTGATAGAAGACAATAATGACAGGGTAAATGTAGCTAATGAGATAAAAAGACAGCTAGAAGCGGTAGGAATAGCCGTTAATGTAACCAAAGTTTCAAATGAAAAATATAATGATTATTTAAATAGCAAAAATTATCAAATGATATTGACAGGAGTAACAAATTCGGTAAATCCAGATCTAACATATTTTTATGGAGATGGAAATTTGGCAAACTATAATAATAGCGATGTAAAATCTAAGTTAAATTCAGTAGATAATTATGCAGATATACAAAAGATAGTAAATGATGAAGTACCTTATATAGGTTTATATAGAAACAAAAATACTTTAATATTAAATGCAAATGTTGGTGGCAATTTCTCACCAAATAGTTATAATGTATACTATAATTTTAATGAATGGTTTAGACAAAAATAATGAACTAAAGAGTTACAATTCACAGCTTAATTTTTATTACTTAAGCTCCAATATATATTCCTCCGCGTTTACTTCGCGGTTCGCTTACGCTCAGCGCTCGCACGCTCCGACTGCGCTTCTATGATAAAGACTTTAATATATCGCGACCTTAAGTACGCTCCGCTCGCTAAAAGCTCTGGAATATATATTGTAGCTTTTGAAAAAAATAACTGTGAATTGTAACTAGTAAAAAAAATAAAATCAAAAAAATGTTTGTAAAACACTTGACAAATTTTTTGGTTAGTATATAATAAGTGATGTACAAACAAATGTTTAATTAATAGGAGGAAATTATGAGTACAGAAAAAGCAAATGTAGAAAAACAAAAGGCATTAGAGGCAGCATTAGGACAAATAGAGAAACAATTTGGTAAAGGTTCAGTAATGAAACTAGGAGAGTTTAAAGCAATGAATGTTGAGGCAATACCAACAGGAGCTTTAAGCTTAGATATAGCATTAGGTATAGGTGGTATTCCTAAGGGAAGAATTATAGAAGTATATGGTCCTGAATCATCAGGAAAAACAACACTTGCTTTACACATGATTGCAGAAGCACAAAAAATGGGTGGAGAGGCAGCTTTTATAGATGCAGAACACGCATTAGACCCAGTTTATGCAAAACATTTAGGAGTAGACATAGATAATTTAATAGTATCTCAACCAGACACAGGTGAGCAAGCACTAGAAATAGCAGAAGCTTTAGTTAGAAGTGGAGCAATTGATATAATAGTAGTTGACTCAGTTGCAGCATTAGTTCCAAAGGCTGAAATAGATGGAGATATGGGAGACGCACATGTTGGTTTACAGGCAAGACTTATGTCTCAAGCTTTAAGAAAATTAGCAGGTGTTATTAATAAATCAAATAGTGTAATAGTATTTATTAACCAATTAAGAGAAAAAGTTGGTATTATGTTTGGTAACCCAGAAACAACTCCTGGTGGTAGAGCACTTAAATTCTATGCTTCAGTTAGAATGGATATTAGAAAAATAGAAAACATAAAACAAGATGGCGAAGTAACAGGTAATAGAGTTAGAGTAAAAGTTGTTAAAAATAAAGTAGCGCCACCTTTCAGAGAGGCAGAATTTGATATAGTATATGGAAAAGGTATATCAAAATCAGGTAACATATTAGATCTAGGTATTAACTTAGGCTTAGTCGAAAAAAGTGGTTCTTGGTTTGGATACAATGGAGCAAGAATTGGACAAGGTAGAGAAAATGCTAAAAAGTATTTAGAAGATAACCCAGAAGTTATGAAAGAAATTGAACAAAAAATTAGGAATAATTTTAATGAAGCATTTGAACAAAGCCTTGGCGAAGAAGTGGTTGACGAGGAACAAGAAACAGAACCAACTGATGACGAGGAATAATTTTAAAATTAGAAGAAAATTTAATTGTCAAAGAAAATTTGACAATTGCTAATGAATGAAAAATACTATAATAGAAAGTATTGAAAAATGAAACAATTTGAGTATATAAAAAAGGAAGATAATTTTTCAAAAAAATACAGTTTAGAAGACTTAGATTTTGCCAAAACTAAAATTTTAAAGTATATAGCCTTTAAAAAAAGAACAGAAAATGAAATTAGACTAAAATTTAATAAAGTTATAGAAGAAGAACTTTTAGATGATTCAATAGAAGAACTAAAAGAAAATGGCTATATAGATGATAGTAATTACATAAAAAGAGCTATAAATGAATTTATGGCTCTTAAGAATTTGTCTATAAAAGAAATTAAGTACAAGCTTATGGCAAAAGGCCTTAGTAAAAATATTATAGATGATTACATTTCAAATAACTTAGATATGCTAATAGATTATGAAATAAAGTCAGCAAAGAATATAGCTATAAAAAAATCTAGTTTAGAAAAAGAAGATATTAAAAATTATCTGTTGAAAAAAGGGTATAGAACTGAAAGTATTGATGAAGCGATGGAAGAGTGTCAATGAAGAGGCTGTTAAAAAGAACGTGTCAATAGGAACGTCCCTTCATTGACAAGATAGTGTCAAAAAGGAACGTCCCTATTGACACATTAACACAAGAAAGGAAGCAAAATGCAAAACGTATTTACATTAGAAATAAATAAATACAAAATTAAATTAGAAAACTTTGAAGGACCATTAGATTTGCTATGCCATTTAATTGATGAAAATAAAATGGATATATATGATATATCTATAAGTGAAATAACAGACCAGTATATAGAATATATTAATATGGCAGAACAAATGAACTTAGA
>CALXWN010000049.1:0-6762 GCA_944392415.1 uncultured Clostridia bacterium
GTAAAATTTTACAAAAGAATGAATTAGGAGGTAAAAGGTAGTGAGTGACAAAATTAAGGTGCTAATAGCAGATGATAACTATGAATTTGGAATGACTTTAAAAAATTACTTAGTAAATGATGAAAACATGGAAATTGTAGGAATAGCCAGAGACGGCGAAGAGGCTTATTCTGGTGTACTGAGGTTAAAGCCAGATGTACTCTTACTGGATGTAATAATGCCACATTTAGATGGTATAGGAGTTTTAGAAAAACTTAATAAAGCAAAACTAGAAAATAATCCAATAAAAATAATGGTTTCAGCAGTTGGGCAAGATAAAATAACACAAAAGGCAATAGCATTAGGAGCAGACTACTATATAGTAAAACCTTTTGACATAGAATTATTGACTCAAAGAATAAAAGAAATAAAAAATGAAAATCCAGAAAGTTTAAAAGATATAATAATAAATCACGAAATTAAATCACCATACATATCAATTAAAAAATATGAAGAAAGCAATAAAAATGACTTAGAAGCAGCGGTTACAAATATTATTCATGAAGTTGGTGTGCCTGCACATATTAAAGGATACCAATTTTTAAGAGAAGCAATAATTATGGCAGTGAAAAATGTAGAAATGATAAATCAAGTTACAAAATTACTATATCCAGATATTGCAAACAAATATGGTACAACTCCTTCTAGAGTTGAAAGAGCTATCCGACATGCAATAGAGGTAGCTTGGGGAAGAGGCGACCCAAAAGTTACAGAAAGTATATTTGGTTATACAGTTTCTGCTGATAAGGGCAAGCCAACAAACAGTGAGTTTATAGCAATGATCGCTGATAAACTTAGATTAGAATTAAAGAGTGCATAAAATAATAAAAATCTTCAATTTAGTAATATGTTGAATTGGAGATTTTTTTGTTATAAAATTTTCTAATATTTTTTGATAAACTTAACTTAGATTATTTATCCGATTTTATGTTTACTAAAAAACTTGTAAAAAAAGTAAATATATTGTATAATTTAGAAGTATAATGTAAAATAGATAATTATTATAAATAATAAAAATAAACCATAAGGAGGTAACTATGCCTAATAACAGAAGAAGAAAAACAAGAAAATCTACACTAATAAAAGATACAATAAGTAACAAAAACTTTATAATTACCTCTTCTATATTATTAGTGATAATAATAATTTGTGTAATAGTTAATATAATTTTAAGTGTTCAAGAACAAAAGAAAATTGCAGAAGAACAGCAAAGAATAGCGGACCATGTTGAAGAAATATATTCGGCAATGGAAGAAGATGTAGATTCAATCAATAATTTTAAAGCAAATTCAATAATTAGAATATCGGCGATTGGAGACATTTTGTTAGGAGATAATTTGAAAAATTATGGTAAAAATGCAAATGGACTATATGATGACATATTTTCGGACATAACGAAGTACCTAGATAATTCAGATATAACTTTAGGAACTTATGAAACTAATATAACAGAAGATACTAAAGTCTTTGCAAATGCAGTAAAAGAGGCAGGAATAGACTTAGTCACGCTAGCTCATAACCATGCACTAGACGATGGTAAAGAAGTCCTTAATAATACACAAAATTACTTAGAATCTATAGGAATTAATACAGTAGGAATTTATGCAGAAGAAGTACAAGATAGAATAAAAATAATTGAAGAAAAAGGTGTAAAAATTGCCATAATATCTTACACTTATGATAATGAAAAAACAGGAGTAAATATATATAGGGAAGAATTAGCAAGTGAAGATTTATCATACGCCAATGAAAACGCGGATTATACAATAGTGCTTATGCATTGGGGAGATGTATACAAAGAAGAACCAAATGAAACTCAAAAAGCTCAAGCACAGTACTTAGTAGATAATGGTGCAAACATAATAATAGGAGCACATCCATCAGTTGTAGAGCCAATGGAAATTTTACAAAATAAAGAAGGAGAAGATTGTTTAGTAGCATATTCTTTAGGAGATTTTACATCAGACTTCAGTTATGAAAATTCTAATTTAGAATTAGTATTAAACATTCAAATATATTATGATGCAGAAAATGATAATGTATCATTATATAAAGTGGATTACACACCTATATATATGAACGATTATGGTAGACAAAATACAATAAATAGATACAAATTATTAGATTTAAAAAATGAAATAGCAAACTATGGCAAAGATGGAAGTGATATAGATAAAAAAACTTATGATAAATTGGTAAGAGGGATTGACAGACTTAACGGAATAATAGAATAAATTTTACAAAAAGGATTATACCAAAAGTAAAAAGGAAGGATATGATAATGAGAGTAGGTTTTGTATCACTTGGATGTAGCAAAAATTTAGTAGATACCGAAATGATGATAGGACTATTTAAAAAGAATGATTTCCAAATTGTAAATGATCCACAAAATGCAGAAATAATAGTAATTAATACTTGTGGCTTTATTGAACCAGCGAAAGAAGAGGCAATAAATATTATATTAGAAATGGCAGAATATAAAAATCAAAATTGCAAATATTTAATAGTAACAGGGTGTTTAGCCCAAAGATATAAAGAAAATTTAATAAAAGAATTACCAGAAGTAGATTTATTTATTAAGTTTAGTGAATATGATACAATATGGGAGCAAATTAACAGCTTATTATGTTTAGATAATGAAATATATTCAAATAGAAATACATTATTAACATCTAAAACAGATATAAAGGATGAAAATATTAAAAAGGACCAAATAGAAAATAAAAAAACAATTGAAAATAACATTAGTACAAATGAAAAGTTAGACTTTTTAAATAGAGTTATTTCAACAGGTGAAAACTTTGCCTACATAAGAATAGCAGAAGGTTGTAACAATTTTTGCACATTTTGTGCAATTCCATACATTAGAGGAAGATTTACAAGTAGGAAAATTGAAGATATTTTAGAAGAAGCTAGAAGTCTTGCTAGCAAAGGCTATAAAGAATTGATAATTATAGCACAAGATACATCTAAATACGGAGTTGACATTTATGGCAAGCCAATGCTAGATAAGCTTTTACATAAAATAAGTGAAATAGATGGAATAGAATGGATTAGATTTTTGTATACTTATCCAGAAACAATTACAGATGAACTAATACAAGAAGTGAAAAATAATGATAAAATATGCAAGTATTTTGATATTCCAATGCAACATATATCGGACAAAATATTAAAAAAGATGAATAGAAAAAGTACGGGAGAAAGCATTAGAAAATTAATTACTAAATTAAGAAAAGAAATTCCAGATGTAGTTATTAGAAGTACTTTAATGCTAGGGTTTCCAGGCGAAACAGAGGAAGATTTTGAAGAATTATATGAATTTGTAAAATGGGCAAAATTAGATAAATTAGGATGTTTTACATACTCAAAAGAAGAAGGAACGGTAGCATCTAAAATGGAAAACCAAGTTCATCCTATGACTAAAAAGAAAAGATACAATAAAATAATGGTTTTACAACAACAAATATCAGAAGAAAATATGAAAAAGCATATAGGCAAAAATTTGAAAGTATTAGTTGAAAGCTCTAAAAATGATATCGAATATATAAATTCTCAAGAAAATAGTGGAGAAAATAATAATATAAACAAGGTTGCTTATGATTGCAGTGGCAGAACATACATGGATGTACCAGACATTGATGGAGTCATATATATTAAAGGCAAAGCAAAACTAAATACATTTGCAAATTGCAAAGTAACAGGATATAAAGAATACGATTTAATTGGAGAACTTATATAAAGGATACCCAAAATTGTAAATATTCTAAAAAAACTAATAGTGAAATTAACAAAAGTTGAAATAAAAATAGTAATAAGGAAGGAAAATATAGTAATGAATAAGAAAGGGGACTTATTAAATCACTCAATAATTTATAAGATATTAAGTGACATACTTTATTTAATTGCATATCCAATTATATTTATCCTTACAAAATTATGGCATGGACTTAAAATAGAAGGAAGAGAAAATTTAGATAAAGTGGGAGATGAATATATAGCAGTTGCAAATCACATAAATATGATAGATTGTGCAATGGTAACACTTTCGATTTTTCCAAGAATACCATACTTTTTAACATTGCAATCGAACTTAGAAATACCAATTATAAAATATTTAGTAATGCTTTTTAGAGGAATACCAATACCAAGAAATAAATCAGGAAAAGAAAAAATGGTAAATACCATAGATGATTTATTGCAAAAAGGCGAAGTGGTTGGAATATATCCTGAAGGAGAACTAATACCTTATTATGATGGAATAAGAGAATTTAAAAATGGTGCTTTTAACTTTGCTGTTAAAAATCAGGTTCCTATTTTACCAATAGTATTTACATACAGAGAACCCGAAGGAATAATAAAATTAATTAAGAAAAAGCCTTTTATAACTCTTACTATATTAGAACCTGAATTTCCAAAGACAGAAAAAACAATGGAAAATGTGGTAGAATTAAGAAATAGAGTACAAAGAAAAATGAGACTAGAAGGAAGAATGAAAAAGCTATACAATGAAAGAACTGAAAAGAATGGAGAAATGCAAGAAGAAAATGTGTAAATATGTTAAATCTAGTTTTTTAGAAAAATGGACTTTAAATGTTAGAAGATAAAAATATAATGATTGAAAATCATAACTAAATATGGTATAATTATAACATTCAAATGCACTTTTGACCTAAGGAGGTTGCAAATGTACCAACAAATCACAAGTATCAAGTGGGTAAAATGTTGGAGGTGTGGACTTCCAATTGTTTTACAAGTTGGAAGAGCCATTCCTATAGGAATGGAAGCGAGGTGTCCTCGCTGTGGAAATGTAAGGTCCGTATCTGCAAACTCTTTTCTGAAGGCGTCGGAAATTCCAAATGAGTGGAAAGAAATCACTCTTGAATCTATTGGAGTTACAGGCCTAAATCAGCAGAAAGAGTAACAAAGGGGAAAATTTAATGGTCAAGAAAAAAGAGGGAGCACTTGCTCTCTCTTTTTGTTGCATTATATATGCAATGAAATAACATATTAATAGATATAGGAATAAATTCCCATAAAGAAAATTCAAAAACAAGTGTTTACAAAACACCTGTGCGATGATATAATATGTAAAATAAATGATAAAAACAGAAATGTACCTAAAATACAAGCTCTTAAAAGATAATGACTAACACTTTACGAAGGTGAAAAGAGGTGACCAAATTGAGCAAATACTTATGTATAGACTTAAAAACATTTTACGCTTCAGTAGAATGCGTAGAAAGAAAGCTAGACCCATTTAGTACAAATCTAGTAGTAGCAGATGAAACAAGGGGAAAAGGTACAATTTGTCTAGCTGTATCGCCAAAAATGAAAATGCTTGGAGTCAAAAATAGGTGTAGGCTGTATGAAATACCGCCAAATATAAAATATATAATAGCAAAGCCAAGGATGAAAAAATATATAGAATATTCAGCTAATATTTATGCAATTTACTTAAAATATTTGTCAAAAGACGATATATATGTTTATTCAATAGATGAGGCATTTCTAGATATAACAAACTATCTTAAATTATATAAAATGGACGAAGTAGAACTAGCCAAAACTATTTTAAAAGACATTTACAATACATATGGTTTAACTGCAACAGTAGGAATTGGAACTAACCTTTATTTAGCAAAAGTAGCATTAGATATAATGTCAAAACATACTCCAACTAATATAGGCTATTTAGATGAAGAATTATACAAAAGAAAACTTTGGCATCACAAACCTTTAACAGACTTTTGGCAAATAGGAAGGGGAATTGAAGCAAGACTTAATAAAAAAAGAATATATGATATGTATGATATAGCACATACAAATCCAAAAATATTATATAAAGAATTTGGAGTAAATGCAGAATTTTTAATAGACCATTCATGGGGCAAAGAAACTTGTACAATAAAAGATATAAAAAATTACAAAACCAAAAACACTTCAATATCAAGTAGTCAAGTTTTATTTGAAGATTACAGTTTCGAAAATGCAAGATTAGTACTAAAAGAAATGGTTGAATTAAATAGCATAAAATTAGTTGAAAAAAATTTAATAACAGACACAATAGGTTTGTATATTGGATATTCAAAAAATATAATAAACTCAACTGGCGGAAGTATGAAACTTACAAACTATACTAATACATATTCAGATTTAATGACTTATTTTCTAAAACTTTATGATAGCACAACTAATAAAACAGTTCCAATAAGAAGAATAGGAGTAAGCTTTAACAGATTAGTGAGCGATGAAGCACAGCAACTTAGTTTATTTGAAAATCAAGAAAAAATTACAAAAGAAAGAAAAATAGAATTAGCAATAAGTAATATAAAACAAAAGCTGGGCAAAAACGCAATAGTAAGGGGCATGGATTTAGAAAATGGAGCTACAACAATACTTAGAAACAAATTAATAGGAGGTCATAATGCTTATGATTAGAGCAGAACGAGCAAGGCAGTTTATGCCATTTGATGCATTAACAGGATTTAAAGATGCATTAAAAGAAAAAGAGCAAGTGCATATAAGAAGAAAAGAATTGTCTGATGAAGCAAATGAAGAATTATCAATGAAATTAAATGCAATAGATACTAATAAAATTGTGCAAATTACTTATTATGATGGAAATAAATATACTAAAATTAAGGGAAAGGTAAATAAAATAGATAAAATTAACAGAACAATCATCGTGACTGCGAGTGCTATTAATTTTTTTGATATAAT
>CALXWN010000050.1:0-6642 GCA_944392415.1 uncultured Clostridia bacterium
CATTTGCTAAATCTGCTGCCTCTTTATAGTCCATTGTATAAGTTCCGCCAACTGGTAAAAATGCTACATCAGCTATAATCTTTCTTATCTCGGGGATATTATCTGTATCTCCAGCAATGTAATATTTTGTGCCATCAAGCTCAATAATATATCCAACCCATCTGTTGTCTTTAGGATGGAAAGGCTTATCCACATTAAATGCATAAGTTGTGGAAAAACTAATATCATCAATTGTATAATTTTGATTTGGTTCTACTATGAGAACATTTTCTTTTCCAACTAGTTTTTCTGCATCAAGTTTAGCATCTTGAACAGTTATAATTTTGGTATCACTTTTTAGAACCTTTTTAATATCCTCTGGCGAAAAATGGTCATAGTGAGAATGAGTGCAAAATATATAATCTGCATCATGTGTTTCTTCTTTTATTTCATATGGGTCTATGTATATTTTTTTGCTTCCAATAAGCCTGATACTGTTATTACAGTTAACACTGAAATTCATTATATTGTACAACTCCTTTTTTAATACTTACCTTTCTCATTTACGCAACAATATATGTTCTTCTGCATTCGCTTCACGGTTTTACTTACATAAAATATATAGTTTACTCAGACTTGCCTTCATTCAAAGCCTTTAACTCATTTGCAGATTTGTTCATCATTCTTTTAGCAATTGCACAAATTATAGGATTTGTAGCTGAAACAGCTTCTAAATTTTTCTTTAATCCTAACTCTTTTAGGCAAGTATCTACATAATCTACTGCCAAATCCACACCAGAAATAAATGATGCCATGTCTGAATTCAAGAAAACCATTGGGAAAGCCATTTCATCTGAAGTAGCAAGTCTTCCTGCTAAACCTGCCTCTGCAATTAGACCTTCTTCACTTCCGACCATGTCTTGGAACTCTTGTTTCATTCCAGTATCAGTTGAACCGGGCATTACATTATTTATTCTAATTCCTTTTTTAGCAAAATTTACAGCTTGCTCGCAAGCAAATTGTGAAAGGCATCTCTTAGAATACATATATGCAAAAGTAGATGGTGCTGAATTAGCAAGCTTTTTAGTAGCCTCTTGAACCTCTTTCCAAGTTGTGCAATGTACAACCTTGTTTTGCTCTCTTTTAAATCTTTTCCACTCTTGTCCAGCAGTTGATGTGCAATAAACAATTGAGCCACCTTTAGTCATTCTTTTTGTTAAATATTTTAAAGTAATATACATATTTGCTGTGTAGTTGCAATCAAAAGTTGTTCTATAATCAGTTTTTGCTCCTGATAAACCTGCTACTCCAAAGAATGAATCAACATGGTCTGGAATTATCTTAAAAGCTTCATCAACATCTTTTTTATGTGCTAAATTACATTTTATAAAAGATGTAAGATTTTTAACTTTTGGAGAATTCATATCTATGCCATATACTTTTGCCCCTAAACTTAGCAAAACTTTAGCAGTAGCCTCTCCCATTCCACTTGAAACACCTGTTACAACACATACTTTGTCTTTGTATCCAAAATAATCTTTCATTTGTATTTCCTCTCTTTCTTTAGTTTATATTGATAGTAAATTAATTTCATTAATTATATTATAAATAAATAAAAAAAGTAAAGTATAAAAATTTCAATTTATTCTTCCACCTTTTTTCCAAATAGGCATTTTCTCCCTAATATTATTTATGTACCCCACAATTATCTGCTCTTCATCATCATCTATATCAAAATTATCAGAAATCATCATTTTTTAAAGCCTGTAATGCTTTCCTTTCATCTACTTGAGCAATATCTGAATACGATTGAATAAGCTCTCCCCTTAGATTTTCATAATCATTTAAATCGTAACTAAAATTGTTTTTTAAATAGTTTCTAAAAGATTTATATTCTTTAAGATTTTTTATATAAGTTCCATCAGCCATAGATTTAAAAAATTTTAAATCATATTTTTCTAATTTTCTTTTCTTATTTGCTAGTTTACTGATTTGGTCTTCGGTTAATTCTATATTTGCCAACACCATTTCCGGACTTTTAAAGTATATCTTATCTAATTCCATATATGTTGTAAACAGAACTATAGAATTAAATTTATTAAAATTAATTGGAATTACACTACTGATATACTCATACGCTTTTTTCATGTCAATTACTCCATAAGTATAAACCATACCTTCTAAATATATAAGTAAATCATCATAATAATCTAAATAAAAGTTTCCTTCTATATTTCTTATTTTATTTTTAACAAAATTAGGCATATGAATAATTGTCTTTTCGTTTTCTTTTTTTGCAAAGATTAATCCTAATAAATGTAATTTCATCATAATGTCTATCGAAAAATTATTAATCCCACCTAATTCAAATGCCGAAAAGCCATCATCATTAGCTATATTTTTAATTTGCTCCATTCTATCGTCATCCATAAATTGAAAAACTGATATTAATTGGGTGTCTATTAGATTGATTATTTTATTAATAACATTTTCCTTTGATTCTCTTTTTATCTCTTTAAGTTTATCAATATCATTTACATTTCCTGCAAGATAGTATCTGCCATATATTCCAATTATCTCATCTTTTGTTTTTTCTTGTAAATAATCCTTCAAATCTTTTTTTCGTCTAGTTTATCTTTGTATCCTTCAGTAAAAATATCAAAAAGTTCCATTTCTATATCAACATTCATTTTTCTTTTATGCTATATTTTAAAATACAACATTTCCTCCTTTCTTGGATAATAGGCTATTGTTATTCTAGTTCTATGGTTTATTAGCATTTTTTATAAGAGCCTATGATGATTTTAATTAGGTAGTTAGTTAACATTTTTATTATTCATAATTATATAAAAATTTTTTTTGGTTGTCTAGGCTTAAAACTATTTAATATTCCACTATTTTTCAAAATTAATAAAATGCAAAAAATCTTTTGAATTTCTTTTTATAGCTTCCTTTAGTTTTATAGGCACGAACTCTATGCTATCTAGCTTGTTTATATCAAACCACAAGAACTCAAGTTTGCCATGTTTTTCAGGTTCAATAGGCAGAATTTTTTCCTTAAAATATACTGACTCGTCTTTAAATTTTAACTCGTGAGTAACTAATAACTCGTGATATAATTTTCCGTCCATTTCGAAAAAATTCTCAATAAAAGAAAATGGTCTTACATATTCAATATCTAATCCCATTTCCTCTTTCATTTCTCTTTTTAATGCTGTAACTGTTGATTCACCATCTTTAACTCTGCCACCTGGTAAAGTATGATGGTCTTTGTCTAATCCGTGATGTAGCAATATTTTGTCTCCACATCTAAAAACAGCAGACACTCTATAATTAAAAAGTCTCTGCCCAATTTGAATAGAAATATCTTCCATAAAATACCTCCCTATTACTTTATTAAATTAAATTTTTGCATGAATTTTAAATATTTTTTATATGCAATCTCTGCACAATGTGTACTTAACTATATTACAACAATTCAAATACTTTTGCAATATATTTTTTGTAATATTATCAAAAGCTCTAGATTTTTTTGTTATTTTTTGTTGTCCTCGACAAATTTCGACAGCATTTGACAAATGTTATGTGCTATAATTATGTTAATTTAAGCTAAATACTTAAATTATTCTTCCATAATATTCATTTAAGAAGTGTCAGTATCCCCCAATTAATTCTAATACTGGCACTTCTTCTCATATTATTTTAACTTTATCCATTGACATTTTCATTATTTTTCGTTATACTGTATGCTATATTTCGTCAATCATTATTAAGTTTTTAAAAAGGAGAGGATTATTTTGAATTTACTTTCAGCACCACAAATAGACAACTACATTAACTACTTAAATCATAGTAAAATGCGATTTGATAAAAATACATGGGATTTAATAAATTCTATGTATGAAATTTTAGATAAAATTAAACCTTGTGGAGAGGATAATTTGCATGAGCTTTGGATTACTATACCTAGAGGAAATATTTCTGACTATGGTAATTATGAAGAATTCGTTCAGGATGAAATTGTTTCAAATTATAAAGAGTTTGAAACAATGTGGAAAAGAGATTATCCAAATGATATTTACTGGTACAAATTAAGCACAATATCTTTTATGCAAAAGGACGATAAAGAATTTAAAGCGATTTTTTTAAATAGCAAGCTAATTGCTCAATCTCCTAATATTGAAACTACTGGATTCGAGATGAATATAAGTTATCTTATTGAGACAATAATTCATTCTGTTAAGTATTGTTTAGATAAGATGGAAAAAGAAATTTACAATGATTATGTTAAAGACAATTTACCATTTGAAAATAGGTATGGTACAATAAAAAGAAGTGATTTTTGGAAAGTATATCCTGATGCCAAGGAAGATTATTTTAGCAACTTTTCACAGTCAGAAATAGATGAATTAAAATATTTCGTATCCTTGCAAGAGAATATGCAAAAAGATATGAAAGTAAAATATAGAGCAAGTAAATTGATTGGTAGAATATCTAAAATGACATCGGGGAAGTTTTATTATTATTGTTATTTAGGTTATAAGGCAAATAATTATCCGAATTGTGAAACTTTAACACCTAAAGAATTGTATTATGAAAATGCTGATGGAAGAGATGATGGTTTAAAAGATATTGATGAAAATTCCTTTGAAGAATTTGATAGATGGTATAATGACCAAACTCGATTTGGTGGTCACCCTTGGGAAGTCTGCAGAGGAGGCAATTCGACACATGTTTCATTATATGTCATGCATGATGAATATGGATATTACTTTAGAGTAGCTGGAAAATCTTATAATAGATCAATTGAAACTATTAAATTTTTCCTTGCCTTGAAAAAAGCAGATATTCCTGTATTTCTAAGTGATGCAAAAGAATTACTAAGCAGAGTTCTTGCTACAGATAGAATTGGCATTGTTCCTCACTTTATTATGCCATTTTATTGTGAATCATGTTTTCCTAATGATACTATTTTGGACTTTATTCATTTAGATGTTGATAATAAGGAAATATTAAAATATATTGATTGGCAAAGTGAGGAAGAACAGTATTTGGCGTGATATAAGAGATTTATTTATATGAGTGTTGCGCTTCTAAAACTTTACTTGAAATGTTTATTGTTTAATATGAAAGAATTATCTTTAGATAGTACTATTTAAACAGGAGCTGTCTTAGAATTACTAGAGTGAGCTTTATTTAAAACTCACTCTAGCATTATAGTTTCATAAGCCTAATTTGCCTTTGATATCTATAGTTTAAATATTCTATTTTTGCAATTCAAAATCATATTTCTCTTTTAGTGCTTCAATGCTAATAGGCTTAAAATTTGTTACATCACAGGAAATATTTATATGTTTCTTTATTGAAAATTGTTGAGGATCATATTTTTCTATGCATTCATATAAACTTTTATCGTGTATATGACCATGAACATTTACAAAACCTTCTGGCATTTGGTTATCCTGTACAGGAACGTGTGACAGTAATAATTTATAATTTGATAGTTTTATTGGGGGATTTTTTAGAACTGTAAATCCTACGCTTTCATATGTATCTACACTCCAATTATCATGATTACCTCTTATCAAATACTTTTTACCATTTAGATTTCTAGCTATATCTTTAAAATTTGCTTTTCCACCTAATGCCAAATCACCTAAATGAAAAATTTCATCATCTTCATTTATAGTTTTATTCCAATTATCTATTAGAACTTCATTCATCTCATAGACATCTTTAAACGGTCTATTACAATATTTAATTATATTCGTATGATTAAAATGAGTGTCCGAAATAAAATAAATCATATAATCACCTACCTTTTAAAATATATTTTCAAATTCCAATGGCACTATATCTTCATATAAAACCACGTACTTCGCGTCAATTTGTTTATTATCATGATAATGCCCAAAATACCATTTTTTGAAATCACATTTTTCAGATATCTCTTGCAAATAATCTGTTAAATAGTCCTTTTTATATGCTCCTCCACCAAGTAATGCTTGTACATTTGTTGGGGCACAATGAGTTATAATATAATCTACTTTATAATTTGCCTTTTCTAGATTATTTAACCCATTTTGCATCTCTTCTTTTGTTGGAAGCTCTAAGTCCCACCACGAATAATTTCTAATTCTAAAATAAGCTCCTCTTTTTCTATATGTGTAGATTTTTTCTTCTTCTTCCATATTTAAAATCCCATCTTGAATATCATGTGACTTAGCTCCTCCAAATGCAAAGAATTTTTTATTATCTATGTCAAAGATTTCTCCTCTCATTAAATGAAATACTGAATCTCTTATCTTATGAACTTTACCATTATGCCAAGCTTGGACTGGATAGCTATATAAACGCGTAAAATTTTCATGATTTCCGTCTACGAATAATGTGGTAAAATTTTTGTCATTTAACCAATTGAGCCAATATTTTTCTTGATTACTTTCTTTTTCATATGACCAAACTCCACCGAAATCTCCACAAATTATAACATAATCATTTTTCGTCATTTCTTTTTGTATTGGAAATTTATCTGTTGAAAATCTGGTAAAGTCTGCATGGGTATCTCCTGTAATGTAAATCATAGTTTTCTCTCCTTTTATGATTTTGGATTTTATAGGTATATTATAGCATAAGTTCGTTACGAAATATAGTTTATTTTGT
>CALXWN010000051.1:0-6519 GCA_944392415.1 uncultured Clostridia bacterium
CCTTTTATTTTTTCTTTTGACTTTTGCCTTTATGCTTATAATTATATATTTATTAACTTTCAATGTCAACAATTTTTATATTACATTTCTATTATATTCCTATTACATGTGTATACATTTTAACTACTTTAAATAGTAACTTCTGCTTTTGATGTAAAGTTTTCTCTTACTAACATTTTTAGTGGTTTATTTTCTTCTTTTTCTAATTTAAAGGTTTCATTGTTGGAAATAGCAATATATCTCTAATTGATGCTGAATTTGTAAGTAGCATTATTAATCTGTCTAATCCTATTCCTAAGCCACCTGTAGGTGGAAGTCCTATTTCTAGTGCATTTACAAAGTCTTCGTCCATCATCCCCGCTTCTTCATCACCATTTGCTCTAGCTTCTGCTTGTTTCTTTAATCTTTCATATTGGTCTATTGGGTCATTTAATTCTGAATAAGCATTTCCATATTCTCTTCCACCAATAAATACTTCAAATCTTTCTGTTAAGCTTGGATTATCTTTTTTTCTTTTTGTAAGTGGAGATACTTCAACTGGATAATCCATTATAAATGTTGGTTGAATTAGTGTTTCTTCTACAAATGTTTCGAAGAATTCGTTTATTATGTGTCCTCTTGTTGTTTTTCCTTCTTCTAATTCTACACCTTTTTCATCAGCTAGTTTTCTTGCTTCTTCAACAGTTTTTACTTCATTAAAGTCTATTCCTGTTACTTCTTTTATTGCATCAATCATTGAAATTCTTTTCCAAGGTGTAGATAAGTCTAAATCTAATCCTTGATAATTTATTTGCAAAGTTCCATTTACTTTCATACATAGTCTTGTAATTATTTCCTCTGTAATATCCATCATATCATTGTAGTCTTCATATGCTGCATATAGTTCAACATTTGTGAATTCAGGATTATGCTTAATATCCATTCCTTCATTTCTGAAATTTTTGCATACTTCATAAACTTTATCAAATCCACCAACTATTAGTCTTTTTAAGTTAAGCTCTGGTGCTATTCTTAGGTACATATCTATATCTAGTGTGTTATGATGTGTTTCAAATGGTCTTGCTGCATCTCCTGTAATCAAATTATTTAGTATTGGTGTTTCAACCTCTAAATAACCTTTTTCATCAAGTATGTTTCTTAGTTCTTTTATTATAATACTTCTTTTGATAAAAGTATCTCTAACTTCTGGATTAACTATTAAATCTACATATCTTTGTCTGTATCTTAAGTCTGTATCCTTTAGTCCATGGAATTTTTCAGGTAGTGGCTTTAATGATTTTGTAAGTAATGTAACTTCTTTTGCGTGAATAGATATTTCTCCTGTACGTGTTTTAAATACAAAACCGGTTATTCCTATAATGTCTCCGATGTCATCTTCTTTGAATTGTTTGTAGCTTTCTTCTCCTAAATCATTTATGCTAACATAACTTTGGATTTTTCCTTCACCATCTTGAATATGGCAAAAAGAGGCTTTACCCATTATTCTTTTAGCCATTAATCTTCCTGCTATTGTTACGTCTTTGCCTTCTAATTCATCATAGTTATCTATTATTTGTTTTGTTGTATGTGTTCTATTAAACTTTGTTATTTGAAATGGGTCTTTTCCTTCTGCTCTAAGTCTGTCTAATTTTTCCCTTCTTACTTGCATTAAATGATCCATATCTAATTCTTGATTTTCTTCCATAATATCCAGTCCTTTCCTACTTTGAAATTAATGTTCTTGTAATTAATTGTTATGCCGTATAATCTTTTAAAATTTCTAAGTTTTTGTATTTTCTTTACATTAATTATGATGATATTATAACTTATATTCCACATTTTGTAAACCTTTTTACTCAAAAAGACCCCTCAAAAGAGGGGTCTCCCAAAGTCTTACATTACTCCCACTATTGTAAGAGTTCTCCCCAAGACTTTGTTGTGCTTATACCTCTCTACATTTGTATCACTTGGAGGTAAGACAACGGTTGCAACGTTTTTCTTAATTATAGAGAAGTATTTGTAGTCATATAAATGACCAGCACATACTATTATTATAGCAGACATTCTAGGTTATGTCAACGTTTTTTGTTTATTGAAATCTAATTCTTTGATTCACTTTTCTTTATTGCAATCTAATTCAAATTTTGCTTTTGATATTATCTATTTTATGCTGATTTTCTTAATTCTATTGCATGCATTCTTGCAGTTTCAGTTATTTCACCATTAGATATTCTAGCTACTTCGTTTATTACTTCGTCCTCATTTAGCTTTTTAATTTGAGTGAATGTTCTACCCTCTTTAGATATTTTACTTATATAAAAGTTTTCATCACCTTTGGCAGCAATGCTTGGTTGATGTGTAATGCATAATACTTGATGACTTTTTCCTATTAGTTTAAGTTTTTCTCCGACAGATTTTGCAGCTTTTCCACTAATACCTGTGTCAATTTCATCGAATATAAGTACTGGTGTGCTATCTGTATTTGCCAAAACTGTTTTTATTGCAAGCATTATTCTAGACATTTCTCCACCAGATGCTATTTTAGCTAATTCTTTTTCACTTTCACCAATATTTGTAGATATGTAATATTCTACTTCATCTATACCATTTTTGCAAAAATCTACTGGGTTTATGTGTGTTATAAATGTACTATTTGGCATTTCTAAGTCCGCTAATTCTTTGTTTATTTTGCTGTCTAATATTTTAGCATTTGTTATTCTTATTTCATGCATTTTGTCTGCTAAATTTTGCATTTTGCTTTCAACTTGTGCCAGATCTTGTTTTAATTTGTTATTGTATTCATCTAAATTATTTATTCTGTCTATTTCTTTTTCTATTTTTTCTTTATATTCTAGTATTTCTTCTACACTATTTCCATACTTTCTTTTTAGAGAGTAGATTAAATCTAGTCTTTCTTCAACATCATTTCTTTCATTTTCATCAAAATAAATATCTGAATTAAGTGAGGATATGTCTCTTGAAAGTTCTTGCACCTCATAATAAATGCCTTTTAGATTATTTAATGTATCATCATACTTTTTGTCTAAATCACTTATTTTTTCTATTGCTCTTATTGCTTCATTAATTTTATCTATTGCACCTTCACCAAGTGACAAATCTGCTTGATTTAAGCTTTTGCATATTTTTTCTGAATTCATGAAGAACTTTCTTTTTTCTTCTAATTCTTCTTCTTCTCCCATCTTTAATTCTGCATTTTCTATTTCATCAAATTCGTATTGAAGTAAACTTAACTGTCTCTGTTTTTCTTTATCATCACCTAAATTTGCTTTTAAATCTTTTTTTATTTTCTGCCTTTTATTATATAATTCTTTATAACCAGTTTTTATTTGAAGTATTTGTTCTCCTATGAAGTTGTCTAAATATTTTATATGATACTCAGGATTTAAGATTTTTTGATTGTCATTTTGACCATGTATATCTATTATGTTACTCATAAAATCCTTAAGTTCTGTTAAAGTTACTAATCTACCATTTATTTTGCAAGAGTTTCTACCATTTGAATGAATTTCTCTGCTAACTATAATGTTATTTTCTATTGAGAGTTCATTGTTTGGAAGATATAAATTAAGCTCAACAAATGAATAGTCCTCTCCTCTTCTTATCATTTCTTTTGAGAACCTACCTCCACATATTATATTAATTGAATCAATAATTAAAGTTTTACCTGCACCAGTTTCACCTGTAAGTACATTAAAACCATCTCCTAGTTCCATACTTAAATCATCTATAATTCCTATGTTTTTTATATGTAGAGTTGTTATCATTATTTATTCCTCCTGACATTTTTTATAATATATGGTTTACGTAAATTATATTTCAGTCTATTTTCGCATGTAATTTCTAGCAAAGCCTTCTGAACTTTTGTTCGTTTATATTATACATACATTTGTTTGGTTTGTCAAGAGATAAAAAAATTATTTACAATGTTTTTTTCTAAATTCTTGATCAACATATCCTTTTTCTCCTCCTTACTTAATCTAATTTTATGTCAATAGTATTTGGCTCCTACTTATAATGATTTTTAAAGTCATTTTTTAATTTAGGACCTTTCCCAACTGAAAATATCAAAAGAAAAGAAGGAAGTTTTACCTTCCTCCTCCACCACCACCGACCTCCGCCGCCGGCCGCCTCCTCCGGAGAAGCCACCGCCTCCGCCAGAGCCTGACGAGAATGATGATGACATTGCATTACTTACTGACCTAAAACTACTTGAAAAGTCCATATGTGACATTATAAATATTGTAGGATATATGTTGTAATCGTAGTTATCGAAGTCAGGATATACAATTTTTAATTCTTTTATTACTTTTTCTGATATACCAAATGCAGTAGCATATACTAAGTATTTTTCCCATATTGCTAAGTCTGGTACATTCTTTTCTTTAAGAAGTGAAAAGTCTTCCATATACTTTTTAAATGCTTTCCACTTGTCTTGTTCATCTACACCTTCTTGAGTGTATACACTTATTCTTTTATTTGCTCTATTTATTAAAATAAAGTCAACTATAAGCCATATTAATGCTATAACTAATAAATACCACGGAATCCCTATGCTATTTACCGTATTTGTAACAAATTCCATATTATCTAGTAAAAATACTAAAACAAATGGTATAAATACACCAATAGAACAGCCTGCCATATTGGCATTTCTTCTTTTTATTCCTTTTAAATCTAGTATTCTATTTGATGTTAGTTTTGATTTAATTGCTTTGTCTATTGCACTTTTTAATGCTACAACTTTTGAACTATTATTGCTTATATATTTTTTTAGCCCTTTCATTGTAATTTCATTTGGATTATCTGTTTCTTTATTTCCACCGAATACTGATTTAGATTTATTTTTGCAGGCTGTAATTAAAAAGTTTAATATTATTATTTCATCACTGTTAAGACTAACATTACTCGAATCTTGAGGCAAGATAGTTATTTTGCTATCTTTTTTACCTCCATCTGGAATTTCTTCTATTTTTATTATTTTTTTCAAAGATAATTCTAAAATTGTTGATGAAAATACTTGCCCAAGCTCATACTGTGAAAAGCCTTGATATTTATCTGTTAAAATATATAACGCTTCTGCTGGGCTTGCATCTGCTCTTGGTAAATCTCTAAAATAGTCAAAATGCGTAGTTGGAACTACAGGCTTTACTTTTAATAGTATTCTTATGTTTTTTACCATAAAATATAGTAAAATTCCAAATATAATTAAACAAACAATAGCACTAACAATAATTTTAAAGATTCTTGAGCTATTTGCATCATTTGCCCATTCGTTTTCTTCTTGTAAAATAGTATTTAATCTATTTGCATTATAAGTTCTTCCTGAATATTCAATTAAATTTCTAGGCATTGCAATTCTTACTTCAACCATTTTTTCTGCTTTATTATTGTTTACTTCAAAGCTTACAGTATCATTGCTTGTTTTTGTAATTGTACCATTCAGGTCCGGTGTATGTCCCCAAACTCTTAAATCGTCTAAGTTAGAAACTTCAGCAGGTAATTTTATAGTTCCTGTAATTTTTTTTGCTGGAATTTCAAAGTCTGAGCCCAAAAACTGCCAATACATTTCTGCACAGTCATTATATAGTGCTATAGCATCTTCTATGTGATAGCGTATTATATAAGTTTCAATTGCAGAGTCATATTCATGACCTGTACCCCAAGCTACTTCATAATTGGACCCCATATCTAGTAAATAGTATTCATCAGTTGGAACATGGTTAGCATACATACCATAATCTTCAAGCGGTATTTCTCTACCCGAGCTACTTATTTTGCTTACACTTCCATCAGTTATTGCAGTATATTTACTGCGATCCTTTTTGAACGTTTTAAATAATGTGTTTGTGTCACTTATATCAATATTCCATGTTTCTACAACATCCATTGACCCATCACTATTAATTCGTACATCAAAATTTAGACTATTTAAGTATAGGTCTGAACTTGCTTCTACACTATTAAATATTGATATAGCCCCAATTAAAAATACAATCAATATAATTGCTCTTTTTAAAGTTTTCATATTTTCCCCTTTACATTTTGCTTTTATGTAATTGCTGATGTTTAATTTTTCTGTAGTTTCTCACCAAGTCAAAATGCTTTTTTAATATTATTATTTTATTCTCACAATTATATTACACTATTTTTATTTTTTTGTCTATGGGAAGTGAAATAAAATTTACCTTGCTTATTATTTTGTGGTTTTTTGTCTTGTATCTTTTTATCTCGAATCTTTTATCTTGCATCTTTTTGTCATATATCTTTTTGAAAAGTTACAACAAAATCTTCTCTTTCATTTGTAAATACAGGCTCTGGCAGATTTGTTTCTTTCACCTTTTTTTGCATAGTAAAAATTCCTGTATGTCTATTTTCAATTATTCCACCTAATGTTTCTAACAATTTTACAATAGTTTCATTTCTTACTTCCATTGCTTTCCTAGTTTCTAATAATTCAATTGTATTAGAACCATATAAATTTCCAACATTTCTAAATTCTATTCTATTTCTGTAAAAGCA
>CALXWN010000052.1:0-6466 GCA_944392415.1 uncultured Clostridia bacterium
AATACAGGTAGCAATGATGTTATTACATCTCCCATTACAGAATTATATAGTCCTGTTCTTTCTTTGTCACTTCTTTTCTTGAAGTTTTCAAATTCGGCCATTAGTCTTTTAATTCTATCATCTTTATCTTCTAAATCTTCTTTTTGCTTAACCAATTTTTCCTTAAGAACTTTTAGTTCATCATTTGAATTATTTTGTTCTGCTTTATAGCCATCTTCATTTTTATTAGAATTTTGATTGATAGTTTGTTCATTGTTGTTTTGATTAACTTTTTTTTCATCCATTTTAGTAATGTCCTTTCCTTTGCTATTTTTATTTCATTAAAATATGCTGTCTTATTGTTTTTTATATAACATCTTATTTCACGTTAAAATCCATTTATCTATTTTAATTTATTTTTTTTAGACTTCCATTTCCTAATTCTTTATTAAGTTCTTTACTAATATATTTCATTACTGAAATAACTTTTGAATAATCCATTCTAGTTGGTCCTATAATTCCTATAGTTCCTAAATCTTTTCCTCCAACTTTGTTTTTAAAAGTTACTATACTAAAATCTTTAAGACCATTTATTTCATTACCTATATAAACATTAAAATCTTCACTATTTTCAAGCAAATCTAAAATTAAACTTTTGCTATCTAGTAAGTTCATAAAGTTTCTTGCAAATTCTGAGCTTTCGAATTCTGGGTTTTCAAAAGTTTTATTAGCCCCCTTTAAATAAATTTGTTCTTCGTCTTTAATTGCTTTACTTATCTGTTCAATTATTGGCTTAATTACATCTATTCTGTAATTCATTTCATTCATTATGTATTGTTCCATTGGCTTGTCTATTGTTGCTAATAATTGACCTTTAAGTTTGCTATTAAATATAAGATTTAATGTGTTTACTTGTTCTTGACTAATGTCTCTTTCGAATTTTATAATAGTTTCTTTTATGGTTCCTGTATCTGTAAGAATAACTGCCATAAGCATACGTGAACCAAGTAAAACAAATTTAATTTCTTCAATTTTTTGTCTATTTGCACTTGGTCCAATTGCAACTGTTGTATAATGAGTTACTTCAGAAATTGTGTTTGTGGCTATTTTGGTCAATTCTTCCATTTGATCAACTTTGTTTTGAAGTCTTGAATTAATATACTTAATTTCATTAATGTTTAAGTCTTTATCATTTAAAAGTTTATCAACATAAAATCTGTAACCTTTGTTTGATGGAACTCTTCCACTTGATGTATGAGTTTTTTCAAGATATCCTATTTTTTCAAGCTCTGCCATTTCATTTCTTACTGTGGCACTACTGCAATCCAAGCCATATTTTTGTATAAGGCTTGAAGAGCTAACAGGCTCTATTGTGTCAATGTACTCATTAACAATAGCTTGAAGTATTCGTTTTTTTCTATTATCTAACTCCAAATTTATCACCTTCTTGTTAGCAATCTTTTAAAGTGTACTTTGCTAGGTTATTTTTGTTTTAATATTTTAGCACTCTTCGTATTTGTTTGCTAACTTTATATATATTATATCCATTTTTAGCAAAAGTCAATAGAGATTGCTAATTATTTTTGTGAATTTTTTGTGACCATTTAAATAAGGCTACAAACACTTGTATCTTAGGGCTTTTTCGATACTTTCCATAATCCCTTTTCGGCATTATGTATATGTGCAAAACTCGTCTTTTGTAATCCGCTATTTTGAGTTATCCACAGAGTTATCCACATTATCCACAGGTTGTTTTTTGAATTATTTTTTATTTTTATGTCGATTTATGGTCTATTATTAAATAATTTTGCTATTCAATTAATAACAGCAGGGGACCCGGCAATTACGCCGAGTCCCCTGCTGTTGAAGTTTGTCTATTATTTAATCATTTTCTTCGGATGCTCGAAGAAACCATCAAAAATTGGCAAACTTTTGAGATCACCATATGGCTCGTAAATCCACAGTTTTCCTCTTAGCTTTTTAAATTGCTTTAATGGGATGTGGACTGGATCCAAAATGTTGTCCTTTGGATCCTGCGGTTCAAAGTCCGCAACGTAGTATTTTTTGAAAATACCTTTATTCTCTACATATAAGACAAAAGCATAGTTATCTTTTCTGCTTTCGCTGTAAAGGCCTTCTCCAAGATATACTCCGAAATACGATTCAATGCCAGTAAGCATCAATCTGCTATACATAGCCATTGAATACTGAAAACTGGTACCTTTCTTTTTTATGTAACAAATAACAGGTACCCGTCCTGCAGACGTTTTGTCTTCCTTAAACTGTTTATTTATTAATTCTGCCTCCTTGTTATCCCACTGAAAAGTGGTCTTTATTTCATTGTAAACGGACCGTACAATATCTTCTGCCAACTTGCTCATATGTTGTTCCCCCTTTTTACTACAAAGTGGCAATTACTATTATATATCTTTTTTTATTATTTTTCAAGCCATTTTGTGAATTATGTTAATTATACAAATTCTTCCCAAACTAGATTTGCCAAATCTAATCCTTTTTTGCTAACTCGAATACTATATTCATTTGCTTCTATTAGCCCTTCTCTAACAAGTTTAGTTAGCTCTTTATTATATTTATACAGTGGTGTTGTTCCAAATTTTCTTCTAAACTCAGTAATATTTACTCCTGTAATCTTTCTAAGTCCTAAAAGCATATATTCTTTCATCATTGCTTCTCTGTCTTGTTTTTCTTCTATTATATAATTTTCCTTTAATTTTTTCTCTTCTATATTTTTTATATATTTATTAATATCTGCAATATTTGTATATCTTACTCCATTTTCATAAGAACTTGCAGATACTCCAAAGCCCTTGTATTCTTTTTGATTCCAACAATCTAAGTTATGCTTAGACCTATAAAGAGGTCTTGCAAAATTTGAAATTTCATAATGTAAGTAACCATTTTCTTCTAGTTTTCTTTTTGCAAACCAGTACATATATCTTTCTATTTCTTCGTCTGGTAATTTTAATTCTCCAGAATTTATTTTATTTTCTAAAGTGGTATTGGGCTCAACAATAAGTGAGTATACTGATATATGTGTTAATTTTAAGTCTATTAGGACATTTAGAGTTTCTTCTACATCATATATATTTTGATTTGGAAGTCCTATCATGCAATCAGCATTTATGTTTGAAAACCCTACAGTATTAGCCAGTCTAACTGTTTCTAAAAAATCTTCAAAATCGTGAATTCTACCAAGTAATTTTAATAATTTATCATTTACACTTTGAAGTCCTATGCTTAATCTATTAATTCCTATTTTATAATAGCATTCTAACTTTCTTTTATTTACTGTTCCCGGATTAGCTTCTATTGTTATTTCTGCATTTGAAACTATTTCAAGGTTTTGTTTTATGGTTTCTATTAGTTCTTCCATATATTTTTCTTTTATATATGAAGGTGTTCCACCACCAATATATATTGTTTTTACTAATATATCTTTATTATTTTTTGCATATTCTTCTATTTCTTGTTTTACTGCATTTATATAATTATCTATGCAATCATCCTTTTTAGCAAATGAATTAAAATCACAATAATTACATTTGCTTTTACAAAAAGGAATGTGAATGTAAATTCCGATTTCTTTCATAAAAATACCCTTTCCATCAAGTTAGAAAAAATTGCTCTTTTGAAAAATAACATTATCAAAAGGCAATTATTTTATTATTTTGCAGAACTTCTAAGTTCTTCCGCTATTCTCTCAATAGTCTTCATTCTATGATTAACACCAGATTTGCTAATAGGCTTTTTAAGCATTTTACCAAGCTCAGCTAATGAAGCTTCTGAATTTTTTAATCTTAATTCTGCTAATTCTTTTTCTCCTTCTTTTAATTCATTAAATTTGTTCTTTTTCTTTATTAATTTTATATCTTCTATTTGTTTGACCGCTGTTTGAATAACTTTATTTAGGTTAGCTGTTTCACAGTTTACAATCCTATTTACACTATTCCTTACATCTCTTATGACTCTATTTTCTTCAAATTTTAGTACACTCATATTTGCACCAACAAAAGCTAAAAACTTTGAAATGTCCTCTCCATCTTTAATATAAACAATATAATTTTTTGCCCTACTTAAAACTTTACTCTTTATTTCAAAATGATTTAATATATTATTAATCTTAACTGCATTTTCTTCTGTTTGAAATACTATTTCTAAATGATATTTACTTTTTGGATTACTTATTGAACCGGCTCCCATAAAGCTACCCCTTACAATTGCTTTGGCTTCTTCAATATCATTTAAATTTTGATTAATTTTTATCGTTTTTTTTGTTGTAATACAAAATTTGTTTCCTACCATTTCTATTTTGTAATCATTTGTTCCACTATTATTTAATAGTTTACTAAATCTATTTATGTTATATTCATTTCCTGTTATAAACTTATTTGAATTTGCAGTTAACAAATAACCCTGTAATTCGTATTTTACAAGGTTTTTATTTGACAAATTATTTAATTTACTTAATTCCTCTTTTACTTTTTTTGAAAATGATTCCAACTTGTACCTCCATTTTAATAATATATAAGCTATTAAATATTTTCAGTTTCACGAATCAGATTCCACATTATCACTCTATCTTTTCCTGCATAATCCTTGACTAGTTTTGAGTTTTTAAACATGCTAGCTACAGCTTGACCTTGGTCATAGCCAATTTCCATTAATAGTATACCATTTTCATAAAGATAATTTTTAATATTTTTTTGTATTATTCTATAAAAATCCAATCCATCTTTCCCACCATCTAATGCTAATCTAGGCTCATTTTGTACTTGATTTGAAAGCTTAGTGATTTCATCAGTCTTTATATATGGTGGATTTGACACTACAATATCAAATTTTTCATTTATATTTTCAAACATATTAGATTCAATAAGTTTGATTTGTACATCATTCTTTTTAGCATTGGTTTTAGCAATCTCTAAAGCTTTTTTACTTATGTCTGATGCAAAAACTTGTACACTTGGTAAATATTTTTTTAAGCTTATAGCAATTGCTCCACTTCCTGTACAAAGATCGAGTATTTTTATATTTCTATTATCTTCTTTTGGATAACATTTTTGAACAATTTTAATTGTTTTTTCCACTAATACCTCTGTATCTGGTTGAGGAATAAGAACATTTTCATTTACTTCAAATTTAATTCCCATGAATTCCTGATAATGTGTTATGTATTGAAGTGGATACCCCTTTTTTATTTTTTCAATACTTTCTAAAAGCTGTTTTTTATTTTCATTAGATAACTCTATATTTTCATTAGCTATGATATTTATCTCATTTTTATTTAGAATATATTTTATTAATACTCTTGCTTCAATGCTATCCATATTTTGTTTTGCTAAGTTAAATGCTTCTTTAATTGTCATATTATTTCCTTTTTTAAGTTTTATATCTTGTATATATAAATTATTCAACTCTCACAAATTTTACTAAATTTGTATTTTCTATATTTTTAACAATTTTTCCATCATAAATGCTAGTGTTATTCATTGAATCTTCCAAAGGAATATCTATATATACAGTTGCTACAAATTTTTGATTATAATTATTAATTATTGTAATTGTAAATGATAATGTGCATTTCATTTGGCTAAGTAAGATTCCTGCTTTTTTCAAAAGACTGCCATCATATACTAGAGGAGTAGAAATGTCCGAAATAATAGTATCTTCTTCCATTTCACTATTAACATATTCAAGTGTAATTGGGTTTTGACAATTACTATATAATGTTGGCTTGCTATAATCTATATCACCAGAATTAACAATGTCAAATTCAATAGAATCATTTATCTTATTTTCTTCCAAATTCGTTAATTTTGCAAAGTCATTTACATTTTTATAGTATAAATTTGGTGTACCAGTTTGAAGGTTATTGAACTTTATATTATCTATAGTAATCTCCTTAATTGTATTTTCATATGTTACACCTTCTTCTGACCTATTATTTATATATAGTGCTATATCTGTGAATTGCAAAATATTTAAGTCCCATACTGGTTTTGTTGTCTCGTTGCTACTTGCATCTGCACTACTATATAAATAAATTCTATCTATGCTAAACACTGTTTTTGAATTTAATCTTGCTATTTGATCAATATTTTCCGAAAATTTTTTATTAATTACATAAATATTTATTATATTAGTAATTGTAACCACACAAAGTATAATTAGTGCAATTGTAATAATTAATTTTATAATAAATTTATTTCTATTTCTTATTTTTTCATCTATAATTAAAGATTTTTTTTTCATTAGCTATTCCTCCAACTATTTTATATCATATCAAAAAAATTATTTCAATGTTTCTATTGCTTTTTTTTACTCTTTGTGGTATTCTATATGTAGTTCATAAATATTTATATGGATAGCTAATATCAAATTAAAATCCCTCCGTAGTTTGACATTAACTTAATAAAAATATCTTTTAAAAGTCTTGCAATCAAGGCTTAAAATTTTGTCAACTTTT
>CALXWN010000053.1:0-6316 GCA_944392415.1 uncultured Clostridia bacterium
TGGTAGGAGTATATCAAAAAAGAGTTGCGTTAGCAACTCTCATAAAGAAAAATCTTGATTTTTCTTATTTTTTATATTATAGCTTATAAAAATATAAAGAGTCATAGCAAAAGCTATGACTCCCCAGCACGGCAGGAAAACGGTTGTTGTTTACTTGTGAAGAGAGGAGAAGTTACCCGTAAATCCAAACTTCACAATCGAGGGATACTCCGTCAGGCAATCCAGGGAAGGCAATGACGACATATTCCGGAGAATCGTGGCTCAAGTCATTGAAATAGATTTCGTTATTACCGTTGATGTTGATGTTACCATCAAAGGTTGTGTAACTTGAACCACTGTGGAAAATGCCGTTTGACACATAGATAATGGTTCTGACGTTGTTGTAGGTTTGGTTGGTGTTGAACTTAATCGTGACACCCATTCCGCCCCAACCACTGGCAGAAGCCCTGATTGGGATAGGATAGTTATTCCGGACAGTCATGTGGGCATATCCAGAGATGGTACTTCTCGGCTCTACTTCAGTCGAAGAGGTCGAAGAAGTAACAGTAGAAGTGACGACTTCGGGTTCGGCAGCAAATGCGGATGTGCATACTGCGAGGGAAAGCACAACAGCTACCAAGAGTGCAAAGAAGTTTTTTCATCATATCCTCCTAACTGTATTGTAAACCTGCCGTGTTGTATTTTAAAGGAAAACCTTTAAAAATCAAAATGAAATTAACCATAATTAGAATATAGTATTTTTATAAAAATGGCAATTTAAGTTAAAAAAAAGTAAATAAAAGTAAAAATATAATTTTTTTGAAACTTTTTTAAAAGTAAATCGTTATTATATATAGAGGGGAGGCAAAATGTGGATGAGATATATGATAAATATTCTTCTATAATATATAAATATTTACTAGGATTAACAAAAAATCAAGAATTATCTGAAGAACTTTTACAAGAAACCTTTTATAGTGCAATACTTCACTATAATAAATTGAAAGGAAATGACAAAATATTAAATTGGCTATATATAATCGCAAAAAACAAATGGAAAGATTATTTAAAGAAAGAAAATAGAATAAAGAAAATTCCACTTGATGAGAATTTAATTGAAGAATATTCTTTTGAAAATGAAATAGAAATGAACGATGATAAAAAGAGATTATATGAGAAGATTAATAAACTAAATTCTATATCAAAAAAGGTTATACTTATGAAAATAAATACAGAGCTGACTTTTAAAGAAATCGGAGAAATTTTAGGAAAGGATGAATCTTGGGCAAAAACTATATATTATAGAGCAAGCATTAAATTGAAGGAGGAATTAAAAAGTGATTAAAAAAGAATGTAGCTTGGTTCAAAATTTATTAAATGACTATATTAATAACTCTGTGTCTGATGATGCAGAAGAGATTATTAAGGAACATTTAGAAAAATGCAAAGACTGTAATTCTATTTATATGCAAATGAAAAACGACAATGCTCAAAGTAAAGAACAAGAGGTAAAAAGACATAAAGAATATTTAAAGAAGTTTAACAAAAAATTATCACTTTTGAAAAAGATAATTATTATTTTACTAATTATTATTTTGATAATATTTGTACCATTTGCTATCAAATTAATTCATAATAATTATATTTTAGATAGTGCATATAATAAGCTAGAAAGTATGCAAAACATGAACGAATATTACGCTAAAAGAGAAGATATACTTTTATATGATTATACATCTAACTTTTCTAGTAGTTGCGGTATAACTGAATATTATTATAAGAATGGTAAATATAAAATGGTTTGCTATTCAAAAAATGACTATGAAAATAGATATGAAGTATATGGACAAGAAGGTAGCAATGAAGAAATATATGTATATTATGATAGTAAGAAAATTTCGTATAGAGAAAACCATGACATATTAGTATACCAAAAAGGACAAGTATTAGAAAGTATTTACTACAACATAAGTCAGTGGTATATACCACAAAATAAATTATTAGACTTATTTGGAACCTATGAAACAAAAGTATATAATGGAAGAGAATGTTATGTTATTAGAAAAAATAGTACAGATTCAAAATCATTAAATTATAATGAATGTTGGATAGATAAAGAAACTATGATGAATGTTAGAAATATAATGAATACGCAAAACGAAAATACACAGCAATATAGTGATTCTAAAATATATTTAGAAGAAAAAGAAATATCGGACATAGATGTAGAATTGCCAAGTAATTTGAATGGATTTGAGGTAGAAAAATAATAAATGAAAGTAATACTAATATTTGGCAATCGAAATAGTTTAACATTTATCATGAATTTGCTTCTTTCAATACAGAATCAAATAAGAATAAAGTATATTTTACAGGCAAATGAATTATAAAATAGAATGTAAAGATATATTAATAACTGACGTTATGGATGTATATAAAAGATATAGAAAAAATTGTATATTCGTGGATTTAGATAAGATAAAAGAATCATCTGATTATAAAGAAAAAATAGAAAGAAATATAAAAGAACACAATCAAAACAATATTATTATTAAAGATATGCTTGATTTGGTTTTTAACTTTAAATATATTGGAACAAAATATATTGAAGAAATAATTAAGTATTTAGTAGATAGTAATGACAGAAATATGATGATGAATTTAGAAAAAAATGTTTATATAAATTTAGCAAAAAAATATAATACAAGTATTGATAATATAAAAGTTAATATGAGTAAAGCTACTGATATTGCTTATACCGTTCAAGAAGAATCAATTATACAAAATTATTTTAAGATGTCTGTGAAAATGACGCCTAAAATGGTAATCACTACTATAATTAATAAAAATAATTTATTGTAAATTTGAATGATTGGATTACAAGAAGTCGTTAAATAATAATGACTTCTTGTTTAATGTTTTTAAGTATAAAAATTAATATGAATATTAGTTAAGAAAAATCTATTAATTTAACTTAAAATTTATCTAAATAATTGTAAAAAAACAATAAATACCATATAATAATATATTAAGGAGAGTGAATAAAACGTTATGGATGAAGATTTTTGTTGGTGGAGCAATTATTTAACTAATACTTTAAACAAAATTGAAGGATTAATAGATAATAAAAAGGAAATTTATGCTGATTTTCATATTCATACTGATTATTCAGCAGATGGAAAGCAAACACTAGAAGAAATTCTTTATAGAACAAGCAATTTAGGTTTAGACATCATTGCAATAACAGACCATGATTCAATAGGAGCTTTTAAAGATTTATATAATATAGTTATAAAAAATAAACAAGAATATCCTATAGTTATTCCGGGAATTGAATTCACAGTAGAAAATAATGATTATGGCAGTCAATGCCACATATTACAGCTTATGATAAATCCAAAAGAAAAAAGTTTGATTGAAAATGTTAAATATAATGAAAAAGCTTTATGGAAGAGAATTGATAAACAGTTTGAAAGAATATCAAAAAATGAGGCTCTTCAATATTATATAAATCAAAAAAAAATAATATGTAATAAAATTGATTATAAAGAATTTTTAAAAACTTTAAGAAGACCCATACCTGAATATAATACTATTATGATGTATATTCAAAAGAAAATTATTGAAAAAAATATTTCTAATTGGGATATATTTAAGCTATTAGAAGAAAGTAATGAAAAAGATGAGTGTAAGGAGAGAAAAGATATAAAAAGGAAAAGATATGAAGTATTAAAGGAAAGATATAAATATAATAAAGAATCAAATAATAGTTTAAGATTTTTACACTCAATGTTAGCTGTTAAAGGGGCAGATGATGATGATTTTCCAAATTATGAATGTAAAGGATGTTTATCTGTAAATTATTTTGGTGAACTTAAAGTAGAAGAGCTTAACAAAAAATATTTAACTTTTGTAGCACATCCAAGTCAAGAAAAATTAGATTGTATTAACAAATTAATAGAGCTAAATAACAATATTTGTGGAATCGAATATAATAAACAATGCAAATATACAAAACCCGAATTATTCTTCAGTAAAGTAAGGGAATTGAATCTATTGAAGATTGTAGGTTCTGATTCTCATTCATTAGATAGTGAATGGTATAATGATTTAAGTTTTTATCATATGGACAAAAATGAATTAAAAAAATTTACTAAAAAGGGGAAAGAATACGCAAAAAAGCTTGACATAAAAGGTAAAAAATAATATTATATAAATAAATTAGTACTTTTTCTCATTAATA
Source organism: uncultured Clostridia bacterium (assembly GCA_944392415.1). Lineage (GTDB taxonomy): Bacteria > Bacillota > Clostridia > TANB77 > CAG-508 > CAG-793. The sequence continues at coordinate 4,223 of CALXWN010000053.1, forward strand.
ATTTAATTGGGAGGGATAATATGTTCAAGGTTGATTTGCATATTCATACTAATAATTCTGATGGAACACTATCAATAGACGATGTTCTGCGGTTGGCATCAAAGTTGAATATTCAGGAGATATCTATTACAGACCATGATATTATAGGACATTTAAAAAATTATCGGCATTTGGAACAAATTTTCAATATACGGATTATTCCGGGTGTTGAAATTACTGCCGATATTTCAAAAATGCACGTATTAGGATATGGAATAAAAGATTTTGATGCAGTTGAAAGTTTTTTTGAACAATTAAAAGTACAGAATGTTGAAAAAAATAGGCAAACGATTGATATTCTGCAAGGCGAAGGAGTCGACATTTCTTTTAAAAAAGTTATGAGTGTATCAGCTTCTGATTTAATGACACATCGCGACATAGCAAGATATCTAGTAATGAGTGGGTATGCAAAAGATAGCTTAGAAGCATATAAAAAATTTATTGGCAAAGGAAATAATGCATATGTACCTTCGAGCAAATATACTTTTGAAGAGGTGATTAGGATAATTAGGGAAAGCGGAGGTATAGCAGTACTAGCACATCCTTATATGTTACCGCGATATGTAGACCTCGAAGATTTAATCCCACGTATGAAAAAATGCGGATTAACAGGATTAGAAGTATATACTAAACGACACTCAAAAACGCAAAAAGATAAGCTACACAAAATTGCTCAAAAATATGATTTGCTTGAAACAGCAGGAAGTGACTTTCATAATCCTACAGTAGATATTATGGGAATCGACGTTGACAATGATTTTATGCAAAAAATTCATAAAGTCATAACTTGTTAAAACTAATAAGCACTGTTTTTTGGCAGTGCTTATTAGTTTTTTATATAGATTATTGAAAAATAGGAAAAATTACTATATAATAAGTTCAATTTATATGAAATGGAGGAAACCTAATATGTATAATAAATTTGGAGCTGAAATAGTAGAGGACTATGATACATATGAAAAATTAAGTAAAGAATATAATATTAAAATACCTGAAATTATACAAGTTGACTTAAATAGAAGTGGTATTTGTCTAAAAGATGGGGAAGTTAGAGTAGATTTTAGAGTAAGATTTAAAGGAAAAATATTAGATGATTATGAATCTTGGTATGCTTTACCTGTTAGAAATGAAAAAGATACACCTTTTAATATTAGTAAAGGAGTAATTTATTTTAAGGATAAAGAAATAGGAAAAGTTAATGGAAATTTAATGCTTGATACTTGTGAAAGGTCTTATCAGCGAGGACCTCATTTGCTAAATTTAAACAGTCGAAGCAGAAGCAATTGTGGTGGGTGTAAAGCTTGTATTCATAACTATCATCAATTTTATGATAATACAGTTATAAAAGATAAACAGGCACTAATAACCAAAAAAGATATAGAAGAATTTTTTGATGAAAAAAATTTGGATGTATCTCAATTAGTACAAATTGCAGTTGTAACCGGGTTATTTAGAGGCGAAGAAAATGTTGTTAGCCATATGAAGTTAGTAAATGAAGTTGCAAAAGAACGTGGATTTAAAGGTGAACTAATGTACTTTGGTTGTGAAGTAAATTCAGATGGTGCATTAAAAGAACTAGCAAACTTAGGAAACTTTTCGTTAATCTATGCTCTTGATAATTTCTCTAAAAGAGATATGTTACTTGCAAAAACTAAGTCATTGATAACAATAGAAAATGCAAAGGATACTTTGGAGCGAGCAAAAAATAATAATATAAAAACTACAATTTCGTATATATCGGGATTAGATTCTTTAGAAAGTATGGAAGAAGGTTTTAAATTTTTAAAAAATAGTTTTACAAATTTCCCAGTAATAAATGTATATCAAATTCAAACTCCTGAACAGGCAAACATTCTTACTGAAGAAGCTAGAGATATTGAATATTACTTAAAAAGTAGAAGAAAAGTAGAAGAAATTTTTAAGGATACGCCATATAGACCCAAAAGATGGTCAAACTACAGACCTTTATGGTATAGATATTTTGCAGATGAAGAATTACCAGATAATTCATTTGGTCAACAAGAAAAGATATAGAAGGATATTTAAATATGGTAG
>CALXWN010000054.1:0-6307 GCA_944392415.1 uncultured Clostridia bacterium
TTATTATAAGGGGAATTCTATATATTTTTTATATTTCTCTTTTTAAATATTATAAATGTTGGTATTAACATTATTAGTAGATATACTACACATATAATTATAGATGTTATTAAATTCATTCCTTCCATATATGGTAGTCTGCCGAATAAGTACTGGCTTAAATCCCAGTTCATTGTAACGAAATATTTCATAAATGTTAAGTTATATGCTATTGCTAGTTGATTTATTATTGATGCGCCCATATATCCTAAAAGTGATACTGTTATTGCTAAAGCACTATTTGAGAATATTGTACTTATTGCAAATGCTAATGTTGCTAGCAATATTATTATTGGTAATTGTGTTAATGTTTGTATTCCTAAGTAAGCAAGTATATTTATTTCTTGTATTGCATTTGTACTTAAGTTATATACAACAACAGGTTCAAATAAGCTTTCAAATCCAAATAATATTCCGCCCACTAATATTTGCATTAAGATTGTAGATACTATTACAAATGCACTTATTATAAGTACGGTTAAGAATTTTGATAATAGTATTTGAGTTCTAGTATATGGTTTTACCAACAATAGTTTTATTGTGCCTTTACTCCATTCTTCACTTACAATTGTTCCTGCAATCATTATAATTACAACAATTATAAATACTCCGTATTGAGAATAAAAGTACTGTAAGCTTCCTTTTAAACTATCTGATTTATTTATATCTGTTCCTGTTTCTATTATGTATTTGTTTTCTTCTTTTGTAGCTAATGCCTCATTATATTCTTTTTGTTCTTCAAATTCTAGTTCTTTGTTTTCTATTTCATATAAAATTAGTGTTTCTGATGCTGATTGGTATCTTGTTAATGCTACATTTAAGTAGTCTACTCCATATGGAATATCTTTTTTTAATCTATATTCTGCAATTTCTTTTTCTACTTCTACCTTTTTTATTTCATTATTTAAGTCTTTTATTATTTCTGTGTCTTGAGTTTGTGCTTTTTGTCTATTTAATTCTTCTATTCTACTGTTTGCATTTTTCAAGTCCTCATTGGCAAAGTATTTCCAGTTATTTTCATCTAATTTTGCTATAATATTTTCCATTTCCTCTGTTGCTTTTTTTGCTAACTCTTCACTTTTATCCGCACCATAGGTGTATGTATTTATTTCTGTTATGTATGGAGAAATTCTATTATTTATAATACTTAATTTCCAGTCTGAGTCTTTGTATTTTTCCATTATATTATATAAATCTAGTTCTGATTTTATATTTATATATAATGTGACATCACTAGGTTTTTCTGGATTCAAATTAGAAAGTTCCTCTTTTAAACTATTTATATAACTTTCACTATACATGGGTACTGAGAAAGATACTGAATAAGATGATGAATTTGAATATTTGTTTATGCAATTTATAAATATTATTAATAAAAGAATTAATACCATTGTTATATAAATGGTTTTCTTTTTAAAAATTTTTGTCAATTCATTTTTTATTAAATTATTCAATTATATTACCCCCTGTCTTTTCAAAAAATGCATCTTCTAATGTTTTTTCTTCTTGCTTTACTTCGTAAATTTTTATATTGTTTTCTACTAGTTTGCTTATTATATATGGCACTTCTTCTTTTGAAATATTAACTTTTAGTATTTTGCTGTCTTTTACTTCTAGCCCTAATATTTTATTATTTCTTAAGTCCATACTTAATATTGTTTCTGCTTTGTCTGCATTATCTACTTCAAATATTTCTACTTCATTACTTGCTTCATGTTTTATTTTAGAAATTTCACTTGTTTCTATTACTTCTCCATTTTTTATTATACAAACTTTTGTACAGAAGTTATCTAATTCTGCTAAGTTGTGGCTGGATATTAGAATTGCCATTTTTTCTTTTTCTGCGAGATTTACCAGTAACTCTCTCATTTCTTTGATACCCTCTGGGTCTAATCCATTTGTAGGTTCATCTAATATTAGTAAATTAGGTTTATGCAGAATTGCTTGTGCAATTCCTAATCTTTGCCTCATTCCTAATGAATATTTTGATACCTTATCATTTATTCTTTTTTCTAGCTTTACTAGTTTTACTACTTCATCTATTCTTTCTGTTCCTATATTTTTATATAAATTTGCTACAAGTTTTAGATTTTGATATCCTGATAAATACATATACATATCTGGATTTTCTACTATTGCTCCGACTTTTTTTATTGCGTTCGTAAAGTCTTTTTCAATATCATATCCATTAATACTAACTTTCCCACTTGTTATACTTTGAAGTCCTAATATTAATTTTATTGTTGTGGTTTTTCCAGCTCCATTTGGCCCTATAAAGCCTAATATGTCTCCTTCTTTTACTTCTAAGGAAACATTTTTTAGAATTTGCTTTTTGCCAAATGTTTTGCATAAGCTTTCACATTTTAATATTGTTTCCATTTTTAACCTCCCTCGTTTTTTATTTTAACACGTGTTTATTTATTTTTTATTTATAAATTATTTATTTTTTCTTAATATTTTACTTAAATAAATAAAACAAAAAAGACCATTGACAAAATATTTTTGTATACGTTGTCAACAGTCTAATTAAACTTTTCACTAAATTTTAATTTTTTATATTTTCACACTGTTATTTTATCTTTTAAGCTTTCATATTTGCTATCTCCTATTCCACTTACATTTTTTATATCTTCTATTGTTTTAAATTTTCCATTAGCTTCTCTGTAATCTATTATTTTTTGAGCTGTTGTTTCTCCTACTCCGGGTAAAGTTTCTAGTTTTTCTTTACTTGCTGTATTTATGTTCACTTTTGAATCTACCTCATTTTCTTCAACGTTTGAGTCAGTAATTACTACTCCTACCCCTGCTCCATCCGAAATAAGGTTCACTTGGTTTAAATCTTCGTTAATTCTAGGTATATATATTTGTGTTCCGTCTTCTACTATGTATGCTAAATTTATCTTAGATAAATCAGCCTCTTCCGTTTTTCCTCCTGCCATATTTATTGCGTCTATTATTCTTGAGCCTTCTGGCAGGGTTACTACTCCTGGATTATTTACTTCGCCTATTACATGAACAACAACAGTTTCTTTTGGCTCACTATTATTTTGAGAACTGATTTCTTCATTCGAATCCACAATCTCATTTGTTTCTGCATCTAGCACGTTTTCTTCATTTGTTAGTATTATCTCCGTATCTTCTTCATATAAATTTTGGTACACATATATCAATACCAACACGAATATTATACTAATAACTATTGATAAAATAATTTTTTGTTTTTTGCTTAAATTTAATATTATTTCTTTCATAGTAAACACTAGTCCTTTCTGAACTTTAAAGCTTAGCTCATATGTTCAATTTTTATAAATTTTCCCATTTCTTCTATTGATTTCTTTTTTATTTATTGATATTATATTTTTTGTATGTTTAAAGGAGAAAGAATGAAGGTTTTAAAGAGTTTAAAGTTTATATATTTTTGTATTGTTTTTACTTTTGTTTTTAGCTTATTTTTATCTTTTGGAACTTCGAGTTATGCAAGTAGTAGTCCTACTGTAAATTCCGAAGCAGCAATCTTAATGGATGCTTCACAAGGTAAAGTTCTTTATGAGAAAAATTCTACTAAGCAGATGTACCCTGCAAGTACCACTAAAGTTATGACAGCAATTTTGACTGTTGAAAATTGTGATTTGAATGCAGAAGTTACTGTTAGTTATTGGGCTGTAAATACAGTTCCATATTCTTATTCTTTGGGATACATTACTCCTGGTGAAGTTTATACAGTTGAAGAACTTTTGAATGTTACAATGATTGCATCAGCTAATGATGCTGCTTACGTTTTAGCAGAATATATTGCTAACCTAGATAATCCTGATTATGTTTTTGAAACTACTCAAACTAGTAGAGAAGCTTTTGATAACAGTATTTCAGAGTTTTCTACTATGATGAATGATAAGGCAAAAGAAATTGGTTGTACAAATACTAATTTTGTTAATCCTAATGGAATATATAATGATAATCATTATTCTACTGCTTATGACTTAGCTTTAATTGGTAAATATGCTTATGAAAATGCCATAATAAAATCTATTGGCTCAAAAGCCTCATACAATTTACCAAAGAATGAAAATCATCCTACATATACTTCAACAAATGCTTTATTAAGAAGTAATCATAGGTATTATTATGAATATGCAAATGGCTTAAAAACTGGATATACCGATGCAGCAGGATATTGCATTATTGCAACTGCTAGCAAAGATGGAATTGATTTAATTTGCGTTATTTTGAAAGGTAGCTATTTAGCTGACGGTACTGCTACAAGAGAAACTGATTGCATAAATTTATTTAATTATGGATTTGATAATTACAAATCTGTAAATCTTGTTACAGAAGGTGATGTTGTAAGAACTATTGATATTTTAAATGGTACTGAAGATACGAAAAAACTTGATGTTATAGCAGCTACTACTTTAAATTGCGTTGTTTTTACTGATGAAGTTGTTGACGTTACCCCTGTTATACAATTTAATAGTGTACTTGCTCCAATTGCAGAGGGGCAGGTTGTTGGAAGTATTACTTATACTGTTGACGGCGTAGATTATAAAAGTGATTTAATAGCAACTCATGATGTATACAGTTCAAATGTTATGAATATTATTTTGGCATTGTTTGCAGTATTTGCTGTATTGCTTGTTATTGTTACAGCTCTATCAATTAAAAAGAAAGATTAATTTTGCTTACAATAAACTATTCTTGAAAATTATAAAATCTAATTTTTATTACTCTATATTACAAATAGAGGGCACAAATCAATTGTAATTATTGATTAGTGCCCCCTATTTAGTTATTTTATGAAATAATCTCTTTTAAACAATAAGTAAAATAATATTTTATAATTATGTTTATGATTTCTTTAATAATCTCTTCCTAAAACTATTGTAAAATCTACGTTTGAGTTATTTTCTCCCATTACAGAATCCCCTGTTCCAAGTAATGCTATAATAGAGTTTTCGTCTTGTGTAGAATTATTTGTTCTATTAATTATTGTAGTAGTAGTAGTTATGTTTGTATTACCCTTTTTAGCCACTTCGTATCCTTGCGCTTCTAATTGGTCTATGGCTTGATTGAGTTTTGTTTGACTTCCTGTACCATTAAGGATTTCAACAGTAAAATTTTTTTGCGTTGTAGTTCCAGATGAGACTCCATTTGTACTTCCTACTGATGTTCCATTTGATACTGTATTAGTCATACCACTTTCTTCATTTGTAGTTGTATTTGATGATGTTAAAAACAATTCATTTACAAGCTCTTTTGCTTCGTCCTCATCTACCAAGTAAACTGCAACCCCATTGCAATATTGTGCAGTTCCCGGTAACATGCCAGTTTGTATATTATCTGCATTTATATTAAGTAGTGCTGGTGCATATTCCATCATTGTATCAAAGTCAATATTTGTTTCAACCTCTTGTTCTATTACATTTAATATATCATTTATTTTTGTAATATTTTCTAATCTTAATGTTTGCTTAGCAACAGCCATTAGGAATTCTCTTTGAGTTCTCATTCTTCCTAAGTCATTGTCTCCATATTCATATGAATAGGATGTTCCATTATTGTTGTGTCTAAATCTTACTAACCATTCTGCTTTTTGTCCATCTAATAGTTGATAGCCTGGTTCTAAGTGTATATATAAATCTTGTGAACTATCATCATAATCCATTTTTATTGGTACATCAAAATATACTCCGCCTATTGCATTTACTAAGTCTCTTAAAGCTTTTGTATCTACAGTTATATAATATTTTAAGTTAAGTCCAGTTAATTCATTTACTGCATCAATTGTTCTTTGTGGACTTATTTGATATTTTGAATTTATTTTGTCTGATGCCGTTGCTGTATTTGGATTATTTCCAACAAAGCTATCTCTAGGAATTGATAAAAGAGTGGCATCTCCTGTACTTGGACTATATTTGGCTACCATTATTGTATCTGTCATTGCCTCACTTTTTCCAAGCAATAAACAATAGAAATCCGGAAGGCTCTTTACTTTTTCTGGGTCTGTACCAACTAATGTTGTGACTATTCCTGTTAGTCCGCCACCATTTTGATATACTCTATACGCGAAAATTCCAGCTAAGATAATAATTATTAATAATAAAATTAATACTATTTTTCCGAAAATTCTGCGTCCTCTATGTTTTTGCTTCTTTTCTTTAGATTTTTTATTATTACTCATTTATTTATATCACTCCTAAAATTTTAGTCTGCAACTAGTATATCAAATTTGAATTATAATATCAAGATTTTTAAACTTTTTTCACATAAA
>CALXWN010000055.1:0-6153 GCA_944392415.1 uncultured Clostridia bacterium
AATTTATCTAATTTGCCTTGTGCTGCAATATTATTTCTTCTTTCTAATTGTCTTTGACTTGCTAAACTTGTAAAAGATATATTAAAAGTCATAAATACAACTAAAAATACAGTTACAGCTTTAAAATATGTACTTTTATATATTTTGTCTAAGCTAGATATGTGTGGGTAAATAAGCTTCATAAAAGCGAGACCACCTATACCCCAATATATACAATGTAGTAAGCTTGTTCTACCATTTATGTTGAATAATAAATCTGAATAGTCCCATGATACTGTTCCAAAGTATTTTTCTTGGAAATATGAGAATAAGTATTCTACAACTCCTCCAAGTACAAAACTTGTAAAGAATATTTGTGTATTTGTTTTTGCGTGTGGTATTATTAGATAATATATTACTAATCCAAATCCATATACTTGTATAAATGGTCCAAATAATAAACCTTGTCTAGTTACATAGTGTCCATTTTGAACAAATGCTACAATTGTTTCTAAAATAAAACCTAATATGCTTCCAATTATGAATATCCAGAATATTTTTGAAAGCTTTTTAAAAACTCCATCTTTTTCTACAACTGCTAGTTCCATTGTTACTCCTCCATATTAATATGTAATGGCACTTTTGAACTATCATATTATGAAATTCAGTGCCATTTGAATTTTAATAAACTATTTAATATTCCATATTAATACTGCTTTAAATAAATCTCCGTCTATTTCTATATCAAATTTGCAATCTTGCAATTCACATAAACTTTTTGCTATTGAAAGTCCTAATCCGCTTCCTTCAGTATATCTAGATTTATCTCCCCTAACAAATCTTTGCATAAGCTCATCAGCGGTAATATTTAATTTGTCTTTTGATACATTTTTAATTTCAAGTCTTATTTCATCGTTTGTTTTTAATAAAGTAATATACACTCTAGTGTTTTCCATTGCGTACTTAGAAACATTGCTATATAAGTTTTCAATAATTCTGTACATATATCTGTTGTCTGCTTGTATATTAACATTATTACTTGGTAAATCTAAGTCAATAATTAAATTTCTTTCATCAAATTTGTCTTTAAATTCGCCTGTAACTTGTTTTAATAACTCACTTAAATTAATTTCTTCTATGTTTAACTTTACATTGCCTGATGAGGCTTTTGAAGCTTCTACTAAATCTTCTATTAACTTCTTTAATCTTTGAGATTTACTATCTAAAACTTTTATATATTCTTGAACTTTTTCATCTTGAATATTTTCTTGTTTTAATAAATCAACATAGTTGATAATTGATGTTAGTGGTGTTTTTATATCATGAGATACATTGGTTATAAGCTCAGTTTTTAATCTTTCAGATTTAAGTTTTTCTTGTATAGCATTATTAAATCCATTTGAAACATCATTTACATATGTTGCTAATTCTTTTAATGTTCCTGTTAATTCTTCTGTATCTAAATCAATATTTGGATTTCCCATATATATTTCATGAAGAACATTTTTTATTTCATTAAGTCTTTTATTATATTCTAGTATTTTATATAAAGTCCATATCCAAAGTATAATTAATACTATAAAACTAATTCCTGTAAAGAATGTAACTCCTAATATACAACTTACAAATATAAATGCTATATAAAGAATAATTATTTTCTTTTGAGAAGCACTTTTGTCTAAAACTTTGCTAGATGTCTTTTTTATTCTATCTTTTATTGATTTGTAAATTCTATATGTTGTAAAACTATGCCAAAATTCTCTTGCTTTTAATCTTTTTATGGTTGTTACAGTCATTACAGCAAGTGAAACATATGTGCCTAAATAAGTTAGTCCAATTATATATATTAATAAATTTGTTGATATATCTACATATGAAATTACTGTTGCTGCGATTATAATGCACATCCAGAAAATGCATGAGAATAGTATTATTACAAGCTCATAAGAGAATTTATCTAATGAGTTAAGAGTTATGCCTTCTTTGTTTTTGCTATGACCTATTGACCAAATTAAGTATACAATTATTATACTTAGCAAAATAATGTCTATTGGAATTAGAGCTTCAGCAAAACTTGAATTATTATTAAACATATTTAGTACAATACTTGTTAACTCAAGAGTGTTTGAATATCCCATACTGCCTATGTCTATATATGTGTATACATCATATCCTTCAAATGTATCTAATCCTTCATAAGGTAATGATATATATCTTATTTTATCTTGGCTTAAATTTTCTATACTTGTGTCTATTTTTCCATTTTCATATATCCAATATATTTTGTTGTTTTTGAATTTAGTAACTTCATTTAGATAATCATTTGATTGAATATTTGTAAATATTTCATTTGTATCATTCTTTACTATAACGAATTTCATAAATGTTATAAAATTATTGTAAGAGTAATATTCAGTATAATTTTCATTGTAGTAAATGTTTTCGTCTATTTTATTGTAAAATCCGTTATTTTCAAAATCTGTATAACCATCTCTTATTCCATTTACATTTCTAATTAAGCTATACATATATTCGTAGGAAAAGTCATATGAATCAAGATAACTTGTTTCTATATCATTGGAATTTCCATATTGGTCTCTAAATCCAATATATGCAATGCTTAATATCAATGATAATGCTATTATTGGAATAAGTATGTAACAAAGTATTTTTAATACTGCAGATTCTCTTATTTTTTCCATTAGACTTGCTCCTTTCTTTGATTATTTTAAATTTTCAATCTTGTACCCTATTCCCCATATAACTTTCAAATATTTTGGCTCTTTAGGATTAATTTCGATTTTTTCTCTAATGTGCCTTATATGAACAGCTATTATGTTTTCAGCTGCAAAACTATCTTCATTCCATACATTTTCATATATTTCAGAAATAGAATATACTTTTCCTTTGTTTTTTAATAAAAATTTTAATATGTTATATTCTGTTGCTGTTAGCTTGATTTCTTTTCCATCAACAGTTACTTTTTTTGTATCATCATTTAAGATTAAATCTCCACTGCTATATATTTCATCGCCTGAACCTTCAGTTTGTTTAATACTACCAAGCTTTACATATCTTCTTATATTTGAGTTTACTCTTGCAACTAATTCTAGAGGATTGAAAGGTTTTGTAATATAATCATCTGCACCGATTTCTAAACCTGAGATTTTATCGTAATCTTCTGATTTTGCTGACAATAGAATTACTGGTATAGAACAATTCTTTCTTATTTTCTCAAGTGTTGTTAGACCATCTTGATTAGGCATCATGATATCTAATATAACTAAATGAATTTCGTTTTCTTTTAATGAGTTCATTGCTTCTATTCCATCATAAGCTTTAATTACATTGTATCCCTCTCTTTTTAAATATATTTCTATTGCTTTTACTATTTCTCTATCATCATCAACAACTAAAATATTATACATATTTGCTCCCCTCTATTGATTAATGTAATCTTATCAGTATATTTAGCGTGTTCTACTAATTTTTAATCTATTAATATATTAACACGTGTTTATTAAGTAATTTTATATAATTTATTAAGAAATTATTAAATTTAAGAATTTCTAATTACTTTAATTGCCTCTGGTATACATTCGATTGTATCACTAGCTTTCATTGCAATATCTGTATATTTTTCTTCTGCAATTTCTCCTGCTAATCCATTTATATATGCACATGCAGATACTAATTTTACTTGAGGTTCATGAGAGCCAAGCATTCCTACTATTATTCCTGAAAGTACATCTCCGCTTCCAGCAGTAGCCATTCCCGGTCCGCCTTTTTCTATACAATATGTTTCTTCTCCATCTGTAACAATTGTTGTATGACCTTTTAAAAGTAATATAACTTTATTAGTATTTGTATACTCTTCTGCATATTTAATTGGATTTTCCTTTATTTCTCCAATACTTATCTTACTTAACCTCTCAAATTCCTTTAAATGAGGAGTTAGAATAACTTTGCATTTTGTATTAAGTAAAATTTCATTATCCATTTTTGACAAAGTGTTCAAACCATCTGCATCTATAACAACAGGAATTGAATAGTTATTTAATATGTATTCTAATATTCTCTCATTATCTTCTGCTTGTCCCCAGCCCATGCCAATTGCTAACGCCTTGATTTTTTCAAGTGATTTGTCTATATTTTCGTGAGAAAATATTATATGTGAATCTTTATCTTCTAATGGAAAAACTGTTGCTTCTAATAAGTATGGAGTAACACTGCTTACAATACTTTTAGGTATTATTAATCTAGTAACTCCAGAACCGCTTCTAATAGAGGCTGAACTTAAATTTGCAAGTTTTATTGCTCCAGAATACATATCACAACCACCTAGTATTCCTATATATCCAAAATCTCCTTTATTGCTATTTACATCTCTTGAAGTGACAAAGGGTTTACAGTCATTTAATTTAAAATCATCTTTCATATTTATTTTATCCTCCTGCATATATAATAGCATAAATTACTTGTTATTGTAAAACCTTTGTAGTTAAATATTCTACAAAATTATCCCTGCTTAGTGGCTTAGCATAATAATACCCTTGTGCCATATCGCATCCCATATTCTTTAAAATATCTACTTGTTCTTTGTTTTCTACACCTTCTGCAACAGTTTTAATATTAAAATCTTTAGCCATATCTATAATGTATTTTACTAGATTGCTTTCATCAATTCTATCTATAAATGATTTATCTATTTTAAGTACATCAATGTTTAAATCTTGCAACATATTAAGTGATGAATATCCTGTTCCAAAATCGTCTAAAGCAATTGTAAAGCCTTTTTGTTTCATATCTTTAGTTATTTGCTTTAAATCGATTCCTTTATATACTGAGGCACTTTCTGTGATTTCTAACTCAATAAGCTCACGTGGTACATTTGTTTGCTTTACCATATCGTAATATTCCATAATAAAGTTATCATAGGCAAAATGTTCTTTAGATATATTGATAGAAGCGGTAATAAAAAAGTTATTATTAAATGGTTCGTTATTATTGTTCTTATGGTTACAGTTATTTAAAAAAGTTTTTTCTTTCATTAATTTATTTATATATTGTATATCTTCACAGGCTTTTTGAAATATATATTTATCTAGTTTGATTATAAACCTATTCTTTTCAAACAACGGTACAAATTTATTAGGAGAAATAATTCTACCTTCTCTAAACCATCTAACTAAAGCTTCACATGATGTAATTTTATTGGTTTTTAAATCTATTTTAGGTTGATAAAAAACTTTAAACTCACCGTTCTCTAATGCTTCTTCCATTATTTCTTCAATTTTTTGCTCTTCTAATATAACCGTTTCTGTTTCCTCGCTATACATATTATATTTTTTATTATAGTCTCCAATAATTTCATCATGTGCAGTCATTGCTTTATCAATGGCTAGAAGAATATTTTCATCATTTTTAATTTTATATATTCCTATAATAGGATAAATATTGTAAATTTCTCCATTTACTTCAATGTGCCTAAGACTATTAAATAGATTATCTGCTATATTGTTTATTTCTTCAAATGTCTCAATAAGTATAGCAAAAATATCATTAGAAAATCTGCAAATTATATTATTATAATTTTTTAAAATTTGAGCTAATTCTTTAGCTAATTGAATTATAAGTTCCCTCCCTGTATCATGTCCATAATAGCTATTAAAAGTTCTAAACTTTTCTATATCTAGTATTAAAATATATTTTGTCGTAGTATTATTTTGTATGAATTTGCTTCCTTCTTTGCAAAAGTAATAATAATTTCCCAAGCCAGTAAAAGGGTCTATATATGCTAAATTATATAGACTAATCTTTTTATTATTTGAAAACGGTAAATAATATCTTTGAGCCATACTTTTAACCTCCTAATGTAATAAATAAAAACATTAAAATACTGCTGAGCTGAATGTTTAAAACTCCCTTATTGCATACAAAGTGTTAATATTATTTTGTCTGAATTTAACATTTTTATGTCATTTTCAAAAAAGTATGGACTTTTTTTATTTTATATATTATTATATTAATGTTAATAAACTTTAGGAGGAATTGATTATGTTAAATTTGAAAAAAATTATAGTTTTAATTATAACACTTTTATTTTGTACAAGCGTTGTATTTGCTACAGATATTGATATGAATTTAACCTCTGGTAATGTAGCTGCAAATGAT
>CALXWN010000056.1:0-5963 GCA_944392415.1 uncultured Clostridia bacterium
CTTAAATATATTTTTCTTGTTTTAAAACTTTATAGAACAAATATTTTTGGACTTTTATTTTCTAGTTATTTATATCATATTATACTCATGTTTTCAATATTTTAGTATAATAATTTTTTATATAATACAAAAAATGAACTCTGAGATTTATGCTCAAAGTTCATTCTTAATTAGTCATTATGTTCATACATAAAGTATCTTATTGACCACAATCCTGATATTCCAACTAAGGCATATATAATTCTACTTACCATACTCATTGTACCAAATATGCTATCCACTAGGTTAAATCCAAAGAATCCTATAAGTCCCCAGTTGATTGCGCCAATTATGACTAAAACTAAAGCTATTCTGTCAATTATTTTCATATTTTCCTCCTTGCACAATATGTTCTTATTATTTTTTAATATAAGCCATATCTATAACTTTTAGTTTTACATTTTTAGTTTATGCAAATTTTTATATATTATTCAAAATTGAATTTTTAAAAATTTCCAATTTTATTTTTTCAACTCTTACTTACAAAATCTATGTTTCCCAATAGTTACAGTCATTGGTCGTGACCAAATCCATTTATTTGTAGCTGTTGCTGGGTTAAAATAATAGATTGCCCCATATGTTGGATCCCAGCCATTCAATGCATCTTGCGCTGCTTTTCTTGCAGTTTCGTTTGGTGTTAAATTTATTTGTCCATCTGAGACACAATCAAATGCTCCTGATTGATAAACTACACCTGATATTGTATTTGGGAATGAGCTTGATTTTACTCTATTTAAAACAACTGCTGCAACTGCAACTTGACCAGTATAACTTTCTCCTCTTGCTTCTCCATAAACTACTCTACTCAGTAAATTCAAATTGCTTGAACTTACATTACTGCTTGATGTAGATGAGCTACTTGATGAATTATATATTCCCATTGCTTGTAGAGTTTTTGTTCCAGCAATCCCATCAACTGTTAAACCATTTTTCTTTTGAAAACTTTTAACTGCGGCTAAAGTTGCACTACCATAGATTCCATCAACATTTCCCGAATAATATCCCCATCTTTTTAATTTTGTTTGAATTTGTCTAACTTCTTCACCTCTTGAACCATACTTAGAAAGTGCTTGAACCTCAGCATTTCTGACTACAATGTTGTAACTTACAAAAAGCATAATTGCTAAAATTAACAAAATACCAATTTTTCTTTTAATTTTCATTTTACGCTTCCTCAAATTAATTTTTATAAAATTTTTTATTTAATTTGAAAAACAATTTCATATTATTTAATTATATCGGAAAAATTATTTTCTTATTAAATAAAAAAACTTCTTTGAAATTATTTTTTCCAAAAAAGTTTTTTTTATGCAATAATATTTGTATTTAAAGCTTCAATATATATTCTAGAGCTTTTAGCGACCTGAGACAGCGTGAGCATTTTAACTATAACTAAGTATATCTGTCGAAGTGAGCGTGCAAGCGTTTTCGCGTAAGCGAAACCGTGAGGCAAATGCGGAAGAATATATATTGAAGCTTATTTTAAAATTACTAAAAATTGTATCAAAATTTTAGAAAATTCCCACAATATTACCATTATCATCAATGTCTATATTTTCAGCTGCTGGATGTTTTGGAAGTCCAGGCATTGTCATTATTTTTCCTGTTTTTACCACTACAAATTCAGCTCCATTTTTTAGCTCCACAGAACTTATATGAATATCAAATGGTTCTTTGCAAAGTAAATTTTTAGCATCATCTGAAAATGAATATTGTGTTTTTGCAATGCATACTGGCATATTTTGTGCTAATTTTCTTATTTGTTCAATTTCAGCTTTTGCTTCATCTGAATAAACAACATTTCTTGCACCATATATTTCTTTTGCTATTTTTTCTATTTTTTCCTCTAAACTTGAATTTAATTCATAAATTGGATTAAAGTTTTTAGGTTTCTCACAAATTTGCACAACTTTTTCTGCCAAGTCTTTTGCACCAATTCCACCTTTTTCCCAATTTTCTAGTAAGCTAAATTTTACTTTTCCTTTTAATTCATTTTGCAAAATTTCTATTTCTTTTTCTGTGTCTGATGTAAATTTATTTATTGCTACAATTGGGTTTAAACCATATTTTTTTATATTTTCTACATGTTTTAATAAATTATGTATCCCTTCTTTTAAAGCTACTTCATTTTCATTATTTACTTCATCTTTGGCCAATCCACCGTGATATTTCAGAGCTCTTAATGTTGCTACAATAACTACCGCATCAGGTGAAATACCCATTTGTCTACATTTTATGTCTAAGAATTTTTCTGCACCCAAGTCTGCTCCAAAGCCCGCTTCTGTAACTGTGTAATCTGCGAGTTTCATTGCCATTTTAGTGGCTAAAACACTATTACAACCATGAGCAATATTTGCAAAAGGTCCTCCATGAATTATGGCTGGATTATTTTCTAATGTTTGTACCATATTAGGATTTAATGCATCTTTTAGCAATACTGTAAGACTTCCTTCTGCTTTTAAATCATGGCATGTTATAGGATTTCCTTCTTTATTATATCCAACTATTATATTTCCTAATTTTCTTTTTAAATCTTTTAGTGATGTTGCTAGACAAAATATTGCCATTATTTCTGATGCAACAGATATATCAAAATGGTCTTCTCTTGGAGTCATGTTTTTTTCTCCTGAAAGTCCTATTTCAACAGTTCTTAATGCTCTATCATTTAGGTCAACACATCTTCTCCAAGTAACTTTTTCAAAGCCAAGTTCATTTCCATGAAAAATGTGATTGTCAATAATGGCACTTAGTAAATTATTAGCTGAAGTTATTGCATGAATATCTCCTGTAAAATGAAGGTTTATATCTTCCATTGGAGCTACTTGTGAATGTCCGCCACCTGTTGCTCCACCTTTTATGCCAAATACGGGTCCAAGTGATGGCTCTCTTAGTGCAAGAATTGCTTTTTTTCCAATTGTATTGAGTCCATCTGCAAGTCCAATTGAAGTTGTTGTTTTCCCTTCTCCAAGTGGTGTTGGATTAATTGCTGTAACTAAAATTAGCTTTCCATCCTTTTTATCTCTTAGCTTATCCAAATATTTTAAAGAAATTTTTGCCTTATATTTGCCATAAGCCTCTACATCATCTTTTGGAATATTAAGCTTATCTGTAATTTCTATTATATTTTTTAGTTTCGCATTTCTTGCTATTTCAATATCTTCCATAGAATCACCTCGCATTTTTAATATAGCTAAATCTTTCTTAACTTTATCAATTTTCAGCTGTCAGTGTTGTTTTTCATAAAATCTTATATAATTAAAAAATTAACCC
Organism: uncultured Clostridia bacterium; assembly: GCA_944392415.1. Taxonomy (GTDB): domain Bacteria; phylum Bacillota; class Clostridia; order TANB77; family CAG-508; genus CAG-793. The sequence continues at coordinate 3,310 of CALXWN010000056.1, forward strand.
TGCAGCTAATCCAATTAGAGCTCCTGTTGCAACTTGTACTGGTGTGTGTCCAGTTTTTTCTTGCAAAAATTCTGCTGGAGTCATGTCTTTTACTTCTTTTACTACTTTATTTAATATATGTGCTTGTTCACCAACAGCTCTACGAACTCCTGCTGCATCATACATTGTAATAAATGCAAATATAGCACTTAATGCAAATATAGGCTCGTCAACACCTATATGTTTACCTATTAAAGTAGCAAGAGACACTACAACAGCTGAATGTGAGCTAGGCATTCCACCTGCTCCCATAAATCTTTTTATATTCCATTTGCCTTCTGTAAAATATTCATATAGTACTTTAAACATTTGTATTCCAAACCATAAAACAAATGGTATTATTAAGTATTTATATTGATTGAAAAAATTTATCATAATGTTACCCTTTCTACTATTCTGCTTTGTTTACGTCAAAGTCTTTTTCTTCGCCATTCACAAGTATAGTAATTTTCTTTTCTGCTTCTTCTAAAATTTTATTGCATTTTTGAGATAATTTCATTCCTTCTTCAAACTTTTTTACTGAAGTATCTAAATCTAAATTATCATTTTCTAATTCATTTGCAATTGACTCTAATTTTTGCATTGCTTGTTCAAATGTTAATTCTTCTTTCATTTTAAATTCCTTTCGATTTGATTTGTTTATTTTTGTTACTTTTAACATTAAGCTTCAATATATTTTTTATTAAATTAGCTATTAACTTTTTCTATTACCTTTGTTTTTAACTTTCCATCAATTAGCCTTAGTTCTAGTTCGTCATCTATATTCGCATCTTCTATTTTGGCCACTACTTTTCCGTCTTTTTCGGCTATACTATATCCACGAGTTAAAGTTTTTAATGGGCTTAGTGCATCTAACTTAGCTATGAGTTTAACAGCATCTGCTTTTGATTTTGTAACTTTATTTTTTATGCTATTTTGTATTGATTTTACTAGCATATCTAAGCTAATAGATTTTTCATTTATTTTTTGCAATGGTTCTTTGAAAACTCTTCTTGTCATGCATTTTTCATATCTAAGTTTCATTAATTCAAGTCTTCTTTTTAAAGCTACTCTATATCTATTTTGATAAGTACTTATTGTATAAACTACATCTGCAATATTAGGTACTGCGAGTTCGGCTGCAGCAGATGGTGTAGGTGCTCTTAAATCTGCTACAAAGTCTGCTATTGTAAAATCTGTTTCATGCCCTACTGCTGAGATAATAGGTAATTTCGAGTCATATATAGCTCTTGCTACAACCTCTTCGTTAAATGGCCATAAATCTTCTAGTGATCCTCCACCTCTACCTATTATAAGTACATCTGCTAAGTTTTCATCATTCATTTTTTTTATACCATCAGCAATCTCCTGACTTGCCCCTGGTCCTTGTACTGGGACTGGTAGAAGCCTTATATGTACATTAGGATTTCTCCTAGTTGATACATTTATTATGTCTCTTATAACCGCTCCTGTTGATGAAGTAAGTACACCAATTGTTTTTGGAAACATTGGAATAGACTTTTTGTGAGATTTATCAAATAATCCTTCTTTTTCAAGTTTTGCCTTTAGTTTTTGATATTCTTCATAAAGGCTTCCCATACCTTCTTGCTTCATAGCTTTGCAATATATTTGATAAACTCCATCTCTTTCAAATACTGAAACGGTACCTAATACAACAACTTTCATGCCGTCTTTTGGCATAAATTGTAGATGTGGTGTATAGCTTTTAAACATTATACATTTAATAAGTGAGCTTTCATCTTTTAATGTAAAATACATATGCCCTGTATAGTGCAATTTAAAGTTTGAAATCTCACCTTTTACATATACATTATTTAAAAATTCATCACCATCTACCTTTTGCTTTATGTATTTGTTTAATTCTTGAACGGTAATTGGTTTTATGTCCATGAATTTAATTCCTTTCACTTTTAAAGTTTGATTTTTATTTTCTTTTTTGTCCTTTAAAAAATAATTTCCAGCTAATAAAATCAAACTTCACTCTTCTTTACTATGCTTGCCAATACTCCATTTACAAATGATTTAGAATTGTCATCTCCATATTTTTTAGCTAATTCCACAACTTCATTTATAACAACTTTGTATGGTAATTTAGAATAAACAATTTCATATATGCCAAGTTTTAATAATGTTAAGTCTATCTTTGAAATTCTATTTATATTCCAATCTGATTTTATATTTTCAGATATAGCTTTTTCTATTTCTGTATTATATTTGTCTGTTCCGATTATTATATCTTTTATGTAATCAATTCCATCTTTGTCGTTGATTTCATTTTCTTGTATGAATATATCTAACTGCTCTTCTATGTTTTTTTCATCCATTAGTTGTAAGCTATATAATAATCTAAATGCCTGTTCCCTTGCTTCTGTACGTTTCATTTAATTGTTCCTTTCCTACATCTTGTCAATTATTTTTCTTAATTTTTCTTTTACCTTGTCCTTATTATGTTGAAAATAATTTCCTGCCCATATTCCCATACCAACAAGAACTAGACCTATAACTAATCTATACATGTCTGTGCAAGCTATTATTAAAGCTACTATTCCGCCTAATACTGCTCCCCAGTAATTTGCCATAAATTTTTTAAAATCGTCCATTTTGCACCTCCAAAT
>CALXWN010000057.1:0-5890 GCA_944392415.1 uncultured Clostridia bacterium
GGAGTCAAGAAAATGTAGGACCAGTAGAACTTGCAACAATGTCATTTGGACAAAGATTTACAATAACACCACTTCAATTAATAACAGCAGTATCAAGCATAGCTAATGATGGCAAACTAGTAACACCTCACGTAGTAAAAGAAATAGAAAATCCAGAAACAGGTACAATAACAAAAGTTGAAACAAAAGAAGTAAGACAAGTAATTTCTGAGGATACAGCAGATAAAATGAAAAGCATAATGCAATCTGTAGTTGAAGAAGGTGGCGGAAGTTATGCACAAGTTAAAGGATATACAATAGGAGGAAAAACAGGTACATCTGAACCAAATCCAGACAGATTGGATGAGGGGTATGTAGCATCATTTGTAGCAATAGCCCCAGTAGAAAATGTAGAAGTAGTTTGTCTGCTTACATTATATGATCCACAAAGTTCAAATCACTTTGGTGGAAGTATAGCAGCACCAGCAGTATCACAAATATTATCAGAAGTATTACCATATTTAGATATTCCATCTAATGACTCAAGTGATGCATCTGCTACTCAAATAATTAACACACCAGATGTAGTTAACAAAACTGTTGCAGAGGCTCAAAAAATATTACAATCAGCAGGGTTAGAATATAGTACCAATGCATCTGCAGATGATATTGTAAAAGAACAAGTACCGCCAAAAGGAACGGCACTTACAGAAGGTGGAATTGTTAAATTATATGCAGAAGGAAAAGATGAAAGAGTATCACAAAGTGTCCCTGACCTAAAAGGTGTAACTTTTGAACAAGCAAAGATAATGTTAAAAGCAAAAAACTTAAATATAGCAAGCACTGGAAGTGGAATTGTAATAGCTCAAGACCCAATTGCCGGAACCAGTGTAGACGAAGGAACTGTAATAAACGTAACATTACAGCAAGAAACCACAACTACTCAATACTAACTAAAAAGAAAGGATAGCAATGAACGTTTTAGACGAAACTAAATACATATTGAACAAATATAATGTTCATCCAAATAAAAAACTTGGACAAAACTTTTTATTTGATGAACAAAGCTTGCAGACTATAGCACAAGATGTGACCAAAGAAGATACAGTTATAGAAATTGGACCGGGACTGGGGACCTTAACAGCTATTTTAGCAGAAAAAGCTAATAAAGTCATTGCAATAGAATTAGACAGTAAAATGGTTAGCATTTTAAAAGACCGCTTTAAATTGTACAATAATGTTCAAATTGTTCAAGATGATATATTAAATGTAGATATAGATAAAATAGCTCCAAAAGCCAAGGTCGTTGCAAATTTACCATATTATATAACAACATCAATAATAACTAAACTGATAAAAACAAATATCAAAGATATAACTATTCTAATTCAAAAAGAAGTAGCAGAAAGGATATGTGCTGAGCCAGGAACAAAAAGAGCGGGAGCAATTACTTACTTTGTTAAATACTTTGCAGATAGCAAAATTATTGCAAATGTACCAAAAGAATATTTTATACCAGCTCCAGAAGTGGAATCTTCAATTGTCAAAATAGTTAAAAGAGATAAAAAAGCTGCTAAAGTAAATAATGAAAATCTATTTTTTGAAATTATAAAAATTAACTTTACACAAAGAAGAAAGACTATTTTAAATTCACTTTCTAGTATAATTGACAAAGAAGTGTTGAAAAATATACTAAAAGAGTGTAAAATAGAAGAGAATGTACGAGGAGAAAATTTAAGTATAGAACAATTTGCAATGATTGCTAATAAATTTGAAGAATTTAAAGATAATAACTAAAGAACATAAATCTACAATAAATAATTTCGAAACATAATAAAAAAGAAGGGAGGAATTATGAATCAAATACTAGTATCAGAAAAAATATATGTAACACCAGAATTAAAAAGAAAAAGAAAAACATACAAAATAATATTTATACTTTGTCTAGTTTTAATCGTAATTTTGACCACATATTATGTTTTAGCTGAGTATGATAAAAATCAAAAAGAGCAAATTTCAAGAGAAATACTTAGTCAAATGAATGACCAAACTACAGTAGAAGAAAACTTTATTGTTGTAGCTCTTGATGAAGAGCCTACAAACGAAGAAGTGCCAATAATAGAGCTTCATACAGAAACTACTACAAATACACTTGACTCAGAAGTTACAGCAAATGGCCAAACTTATGAAACCGAAGCTATATTAGACTATCCAAAATTGGGAATAAATTATCCAGTTCTTTCAGAAGAATCAGAAGAATTATTAAAAGTATCACTTTGCAAGTACTGGGGACCAAATCCTAATAAAGTAGGTAATTATTGTATTGTAGGACATAATTATAGAAGCGGAAAAATGTTTGGAAAGCTTAGCGGAGCCTCAGTTGGAGATGAAGTTTCTTTAACAGATTTAAGTGGAAATAAAGTAACATATGTAGTATATAATAGATATGTAGTTGATCCTACGGACGTAAGTTGTACTAGCCAATTAACAAATGGGCAGAGGGAAATAACACTAATTACTTGCACCAACTATGGACAAGATAGACTAGTAATAAAAGCAAGAGAAAAGCAAGCATAAAAAAAGCAGGAAACATAATTTTAATACTTTATATAAAGCAGGCAATTTTTAGACAAAAAATTCTAAAAATTGTCTGCTTTTGCATCAAATTTGTAAATGTAATCAAAATGTAATATTAGCCCCGTAACCCTATAAAAATGTAGAAAATCAGAAAAAAATGGTTAAAAGAAACAAAAAGACAAAAGCTTTGAAATATGCAAAAAATAAAGTTATAGTGATTACAGAAACATAAAAAATGAACATATATGGGATCTTTAAATTATTTGACTTTTAAAAAATAAGAATGTAAGATAACAATGGCGTTGAAATAGCCTAAAGTTTAAGCAAAAATAAAGATTAAAAAATTATTAACTTAATACTAAATAGCAATTGTAGCTTAAAAATACAACTAATTGTGTTTTTTATTGAAGCAGAAATGGGGGACAAAATGAAAGTAATAAAAAGAGACGGAAGAGTTGTTGATTTTGATAGAAGCAAAATTCAAACAGCAATTGAAAAAGCAAACAAAGATGTAAGAGCAAAAGAAAGAGCTACTAAAGAAGAAATAAAAGGGATAATTAAGTATGTAGAAGATTTGGAGAAAAAAAGAATTCTTGTAGAAGATATACAAGACATTATTGAAAAAAAGCTTATGGAATTAAATAAATACGAGCTAGGTAAACAATATATTGTATACAGATATACTAGAGCTTTAGTTAGAAAAGCTAATACAACTGACGAATCAATATTAAAACTTATAAGAAATGAAAACAAAGAGTTAGCAGAAGAAAATTCGAACAAAAATACAATGCTTGCTTCAACGCAAAGAGATTATATAGCGGGAGAAGTATCAAGAGATTTAACAAATAGATTACTTCTACCAGAAGATATATCAAAAGCACATCAAGAGGGGATTTTACACTTCCACGATGCGGATTATTTTATTCAACCTATTTTTAATTGTTGTTTAATAAATATTGGTGATATGCTAGATAATGGAACAGTAATGAATGGAAAAATGATAGAAAGTCCAAAAAGCTTCCAAGTAGCATGTACTGTTGTAACACAAATAATTTCAACTGTTGCAAGTAACCAATATGGTGGACAATCAGTAGATTTAATCCACTTAGGAAAATATTTAAGAAAAAGTTATGATAAATTTAAAACAGAAATAGAAAAGAAATATAAAAATAAACTTTCACAAGATGTAATCGAAGACCTAGTACAAGACAGACTAAAATATGAACTAAAATCAGGAATACAAACAATTCAATATCAAATAAATACTTTAATGACAACAAATGGACAAGCCCCTTTTGTTACATTATTCTTACACTTAGAAAAAGATGATCCATACATAAAAGAAAATGCTATGATTATTGAAGAAGTATTAAGACAAAGATATGAAGGAATAAAAAATGAAGCAGGAGTTTATGTAACACCAGCATTTCCAAAACTAGTATATGTTTTAGATGACTTTAACAATTTAACTGGTGGAGAATACGACTATTTGACAGAACTTGCAGTAAAATGTTCAGCAAAAAGAATGTATCCAGATTATATATCAGCTAAAAAAATGCGTGAGAATTACGAAGGAAACGTATTTAGCCCAATGGGATGTAGAAGTTTCTTATCTCCATGGAAAGATGAAAATGGAAACTACAAATTTGAAGGAAGATTTAATCAAGGTGTTGTAAGTATTAACTTACCACAAGTTGCTATTATAGCAAATGGTGATGAAAATAAATTTTGGAAACTATTAGATGAAAGATTAGAACTTTGTAAAAAAGCTTTAATGTGCAGACATAATGCACTAGTTGGAACAACATCAGACATAAGCCCAATTCACTGGCAATATGGGGCAATAGCTCGTTTGAAAAAAGGGGAAAAAATAGATAAACTACTTTATGGTGGATATTCAACAATATCTTTAGGATATATAGGAATATATGAAATGACAAAACTTATGACAGGAGTTTCACAAACAGAGCCAGCAGGACATGAGTTTGCCTTAAAGGTTATGAACCACTTAAGAGAAACAGTTAATCGCTGGAAAAAGGAAACAAACATAGGATTTGCCCTATATGGAACACCAGCAGAAAGCTTGTGCTACAAGTTCGCAAAAATAGACAAAGAGAGATTTGGAACAATTGAAGATGTAACAGATAAAGGATATTATACAAACTCTTACCATGTAGATGTTAGAGAAAAAATAGACGCATTTGATAAACTAAAATTTGAAAGCGAATTCCAAAAAATATCTTCAGGTGGAGCAATATCTTACATTGAAATACCAAATATGCAAAACAATTTAGAAGCATTAAGAAGTATTGTAAAATTCATTTATGATAATATTCAATATGCAGAGTTCAACACAAAATCTGACTACTGCCATGTATGCGGATTTGATGGGGAAATAAAAATAAATGAAAATAATGAATGGGAATGCCCAAATTGCGGAAATAAAGACCACAGCAAAATGACGGTTGTAAGACGTACTTGTGGATACCTTGGAGAGAACTTCTGGAATGCAGGAAAGACGAAAGAAATTAAGCAAAGGGTACTTCACTTATAATTGTTGTAAGCGATTAATAATTTATAATACAAGTCACAATATATATTCTCTCCCATTTCACGGCGCGGATCGCTTCGCTCCAGCTTGCACGTTCCACTACGCTTCGGGATTCTAAGACATGGCCGAGCGTTATACTTTGTCAGCTCCGTTCACTGAAATGTACGAGAACATATATTGTGACTTGAAATAAAAAACATGAAAGGAAAACAAAATAAATGAACTATGCAGATATAAAACGAGTTGATGTAGCAAATGGCGAAGGAGTTAGAGTATCAGTATTTGTAAGCGGTTGCAATCACCATTGCAAAGGTTGCTTTAATGAATGTGCTTGGGATTTTAATTATGGAAAAGAATTTACTCAAAAAGAAATAAATCAAGTTTTAGAATATATGAATCATGATTACATAGAAGGGTTAAGTCTTCTTGGTGGAGAACCTTTAGAGCCACAAAACCAAGCAGGAGTTTTAAACCTTGTAAAGCAAGTAAAAGAAAAATTTCCAGATAAAACAATATGGTGTTATACGGGATTTGATTTCAAAGATGATATAATAGATAAAATGCAAAAAGAAAACTCAACAACGGAAGAACTTATTAAATATTTTGATGTTGTTGTAGATGGTAAGTTTGAAATGGATAAAACCAGTCCTAAACTAAGATTTAGAGGCTCATATAATCAAAGAATACTAGATAGCAAAGAAACAATCAAAGAAGACACTCCAGTAGAAATTCCAAGATTGTATGAGAAAGAAAGAGTTATTAGCAAAGAGGTAAAATTATAGA
>CALXWN010000058.1:0-5827 GCA_944392415.1 uncultured Clostridia bacterium
ATAAAACTAAAAGGTGCAAACATATTAGTTTCAGCAGCAGCAGGAAGTGGAAAAACATCAGTTTTAGTTGAAAGAATAGTAAATAAAATAATAAATGACGGAGTAGACATAGACAAAATACTAGTTGTTACATTTACAAATGCAGCAGCAAGTGAAATGCGCCAAAGGCTAATGGACGCAATTTATAAAAAGATTGATGAAAATCCAAATGATGATAATTTACAAAGACAATTAATGTTAATAAATAAAGCAAATATAAGCACAATCCATTCATTCTGTCTAAATGTTATAAGAAATAATTTCTTTGAAATAGGAATTAGCAATAATTTTAGAGTTGCAGATAGTACTGAAATAGAAATAATGAAGCAAGAAGTTATTGAAGATATTTTTGATAATGAGTATGAAAGTCAAAATGAAGATTTTACAAAACTTTTAGAAAAATATGCATCATATAATGATGATGCAAAATTGAAAGAATTAATCTTAAGAATATATGAATTTATACAAAGTGACCCATTTCCAGATAAATGGCTACAAAATGCAGTAGAAAGCTATAATATTAGATATGAAGAAAAGTCAAATATTGAGAATGTAAAATTGGAAGAAGTTTTGCCAAAAGATGAGGCAAGTTTACAAAAGTCAAATGAAACAAAAATAGTCTCAGATTTTTCAAAAACGGATTGGGGCAGAATAATAGTAGATAAAGCGAAAGAAACTTTAGAAGATTGCAAAATAAATTTAGAATCTGCTATTCAAGAGGTTGATACATATCCAAATTTGATAGATTTTATATCAGTTTTAAAAACTGACTTGCATGATATAGAACAAATACTAATATCAAATTTTTCATGTGATAATGCTGAAAAAACAGAACAAATCTCATTGTTAGACGAAAACAGCAATGAGAAAAATCAAAACAATATATGGGATAAATTGTACCAAGACTTAAATTCAAAGGAATGGCAAACTTGGCCTAGAAAAAGCAAAATGTCAGAAGAAGAAAAAGAGGCAAAAGAAAGAGCTAAAGCAATTAGAGATTTAGCTAAAGCAAATTTTATAGAAATACAAAAACTAGTAAGAACAAATTCAAAAGAAACAGTAAGTGACATAAATGAAATGCACACAACACTAAAAGCTATACAAAATCTAGTTTTAAAATTTGAAAAAGAATTTGCAAAAAGAAAAAGAGAAAAAAATATAGTAGACTTTAACGACATTGAACATTTAGCTTTAAAAATATTAGTAGATGATGATGGAAATCCTACTGAAACAGCTAAAAAATATGATTTTAATGAAATAGAAATAGATGAGTATCAAGATAGTAACTCAGTTCAAGAATATATTTTAAATAGTGTCTCAAATGGACATAACATATTTATGGTTGGAGATGTTAAGCAAAGTATATATAAGTTTAGACAGGCAAATCCAAAATTATTTATGAGTAAATATAATGAATATAGCTTACCAAAAAGCAAAGATAATGGAGAAAAACAAATAAAAGCAGACGACACAGAAGAACAAAACGATAATTTAACTGATTTTATAAATGAAAATAGAGATGTAAACCAAAACACAAAAATACTTCTTTATAAAAACTTTAGAAGTAGAAAAAATATTTTAGACATTACCAACTTAGTGTTTAATAACATAATGAGCAAAAAACTCGGCGAAATAGAATACACAGAGGAAGAAGCTCTTAACTTAGGAGCAAGTTTTGACGAACCAAGTATAGACTGCGAAACAGAGCTAAATATTATAGAAACAAATGATGAAATTTGCAAAATAAAAAATAATGGAACTGTTTTAGATTTTGAAAGTAACGTAAATAATGCAAATAGCATAGAAAATACTGAAAACGAAGCCTATGAAGTAATAGAAAATGCTGCATTAGAAGCAAGGCTAGTAGCAAAGAAAATAAAAGAATTAAATAAAGCAGGTCAGCCTTACAAAAATATGACAATACTTCTAAGAAGCCCAAAATCAGTTGCAAGTATTTATGAAAAAGAATTAATGGATGAGGGAATACCAGTATTTTCAGACATAACAACAGAATATTTAAACACAATAGAAATAGATACAGTAATGTCATTACTTAAAATAATAGACAATCCACTTCAGGACATTCCTTTTGTAACAGTTTTAAGGTCAGAAATTGGCGGATTTACAGATAATGAATTAATAGAAATAAGATTAGTGGATAGAAATGTTTCATATTATAGAGCTTTTGAAAAAGCAAAAGATAGTAATGATATTAGACCAGAGTTAAAAGAAAAAATAAACCAATTTATAAATCTTTTAAAAGAGCTTAAAGAAGAAGAAAAAACAAAACCGCTAGATGAACTTATTTGGAATATATATAACAAAACAGGATATTACCATTATGTAGCACTTATGCCAGATGGAACTTTAAGACAAGCTAATTTAAAAAAGTTATTTGAAAAAGCAAGAGAATATGAAAAAATAAGTTTAAAAGGCTTGTTCAACTTCATATTATTTATGGAAAAAGTGGGTACAAGTTCAGGAAGCATAGACTCAGCGAGAATAATAGGAGAAAATGATGATGTAGTAAGAATCATGAGTATTCACAAAAGTAAGGGACTAGAGTTTCCAATAGTATTTCTATGTAACGCAAATAAAAAATTCAACCTAAAAGATATGAATGAAAAAATAGTATTAGACAACAACTTAGGAATAGGTGCGAATTACATATTAGATGGAATTGAATTTCCTACAATAGCAAAAGATGCAATAAAAATAAAAGCCAACAAAGAAGCTATTTCAGAAGAAATGAGAGTTTTGTATGTTGCATTAACAAGAGCAAAGGAGAAGTTAATAATCGTTGGAACAAGTGACAATGTAGAAAAAAAGCTTGGGGAAAAAGTTGACGAAATAAATAAATACTACAAATTCACAAAACCAGAAAAATTAAATCCAAAATTAGTAGAAAAATATAAAACCTATTTGGACTGGATAGAACTTGTATACAAATATAATGACAATCCATTTATGAAGTTGAGAATAATAAATAAATCAGAGCTAATGGCTGAAGCTCAAAGCAAAGAGCAAGAAGAAACTAGAAAACATAAAGCTGAAATTATAAAAGAAATAAATGAGCACAGGATAAATAAAGAAGAATATGAAAAAATAAATCAAATGCTAAACTACACATATAAATATGAAAAAGATGTTGAACTTCCTACAAAAACATCAGTAACGGCATTAAAAGTATTAATTAATTCTATTAAAGGGTCTACAAAAATCAATAATGAAATTAATAAATTAGATGAAGTAGTTAATTTATCTAATTTTGAAGAAGCCGATTTAGGATTGAACAATAAAGAAACAAATAGTACTGCAAAAAGAAAAGTTCCAACATTTGCACAAGATAAAAAATTAAGCGGAGCAAGAAGAGGAACAATAGTTCATTTAATATTAAGCAAAATAACTAATGAGAAAAATATGGACGAAGTCAACAATTTAATCGAAAAATTGCTAGCAAAAAATACTATTACAGAAGAAGAAAAAAGCTTAATTGATATGAATATAATTAAAAATTATTTAAACTCAGAATTATATAATGAAATATTGCAGGCAAAAGAAATATATAGGGAAATACCATTTTACTTAAATATAAATTCAGGTGAGATTTATGAAAAAACAAATGAGCCAATATTAGTGCAAGGTGTTATAGATATATATTATATATCAAAAAATGATGAACTTGTTTTAGTAGACTATAAAACAGACTACATAAAGGAAAAAGAAACCGGCAAAGAAGAGTTAACTCAAAAATATAAATCACAATTAGATTTATACAAAAGAGCATTAGAAAAAGCTTTAAAGAGAAAAGTAGATAAAGCGTACATATATTCAACAAGTTTGAATGAATGCATAGAGGTTGAAAAAAATGAAAGGATAGTAAAATGAGAATAGACAAATTTTTAAAAGTAGCAAGAATCATAAAAAGAAGAACTGTTGCAAATGAAGCAGCTGATGGTGGAAGAATTAGTGTTAATGGAAAAATTATAAAACCTAGCTATGAAATTAAAGTTGGAGATATTGTGGAAATAAAATTTGGAAATAGCACATCAAAATTTGAAATAATAAAAATTCCAACAAAGCAAAGTGTAAATACAGAAGAAGTGGCTAAAATTTTGTAAATAAAGGTGATTTTTTATAAGCGTTAAATTGCTAGAAACAACCTAAAAATTGCATAAATTAAAAAAATTCCATATTATAAAATCTTTACTTGAATATTAAATTAACTATGGGAGATCTAGCAAACAATAATGAAGAAATAGGTATGAAAAATTTTTGCAAGACAATGAGTGAATCATCAATAGCAACGGAAACAAAAATGCTGAGTAAAATAAGATAATAAAAAGAAGTGAATTTTAAAATGTAAAATTTTTAAATTCACTTCTTTTTATAATATAGTGAAAATTGAAGATTCTGTCTATATTCAAGATTAAGATTTTTATTGTAAAGATAAGCTAAATAATATAAATCAATAAAAATATATTAAGTGGAAATCTTTGTCAAAAAACAATTGACAGTTGATAAAATATGTAATATAATGAAAGTGTAAAATTATGGTAACATAATTTGTTTCAAAAAAATTTTTATCTAATACTTTATTATTTAATAATTCTTTTATTGCATAACAAATGAGGATAAATATTTAAAATAAAAAACCAATGAAAAGGCAAAAAAAATAGACGTTATATCGTCAGTTACTAATTCAAATATAGAAATAATGTTTGATTTGGAAAAAACTGTAAATCAGTCATTATCTAGTTTAAAACTAAAATCTTGTAGAAGTTCATCTGCAGAAGTATTTAATTCTTTTGCAATAGCACATAACTCATAATCTAATACGGTTCGTTTTCCTACTTCTATGTCGTAAATAGATTGTGTGGATATGTCTACACCTTTGAGCATCAGTCTATTAGATAATTTTTGCCTAGACAATTTTTGTTCAGTCCTAAGTGTAAAAATGTTTTTTCCTACAGTATTAAGTTTACCTTCAAGAGCATTACTGTATTTTCGTTTGTTAGTAATATTTTTCATTAAAATCACCGCCTAAAATGTATTTTGTAAAGTTTATCATCTTTTTATACACAACTTTTAAGAGAAGGCGGTTAGTAGAAAGGGGATAATCTATGAAACTTAGACAGTGTGAACAAAAAGAATTAAAAGACATAAAGAAACGTTTAAAAGAAAAAATAGAAAATTGTGAAAAGTTTAAAAAACTTCAATTGCAAAAGGAAGAAGTTATTAATTACTTAATATTAATGGGCAATACAAAAGAAAACAAAGAACTTATAAAAAAATTTAATGAATTAGATTCAAAGTTAAAGGATTTGGAACAACAAGTAGCCTATATAATAACAAAAGATGAAAAGAATAAAGAAATTCAAAAAAAATCTTTACTCGGGAAAGTGAAAGTCGTTAATAGATTAAGTGAGGAAGAGTACAATGCAAAGTTTAACACATTATTAAAAGATACCAATTATTTAAACATATTAAAGCAAAGAAGTGAGGTATTTCAAGAACTTTCAAAAATAAACAAAGAGGACAAGTCTGTAGTTTATAGGCTTGATAGTATAGAAACTGAAATCTCAACAATTGAAACCGATACATTAAGAGAATTTTTATTAGAAAATTATTAAATTTAATAAAATAAAAAAATAAGATTACTCGTGTAATTACAGATTATGTAGTTATATGGGTAATTTTGTTTGGGAAAAATTTTTAATATAATAGGAAAGTTATCAAGAGTTGGAAACAAAGATTGTTTACATAAACACAAACAATAAATACAAGA
>CALXWN010000059.1:0-5791 GCA_944392415.1 uncultured Clostridia bacterium
TCTGCTACGTGTTTTAGTTCGATATTTTGCTTATTATCTAAATCTGCTATAGTCCTAGCCACTTTTAAAATTCTATTATATGCTCTTGCACTAAAGCCTAACTTGTTGAAGGCATCTTCTAGAATTTTTGATGTTTTACTATCTATTTTGCAATATTCCTTTATTAATTTTGGCGTTAGTTCTGAGTTGGAGTATATTCCATATTTTTTATATCGTTCCTGCTGTAATTTTCTTGCTTTGTTTACACGCTCTTTCATTTGTTGAGAAGATTCTGTTGGCCTAGTGTCTTCTAAGTTTTGATATTTTACCTGATTTACTTCCACTTGTATATCTATTCTGTCTAAAAGTGGGCCACTTATTTTGTTTATGTATCTTGTTATTGCGTCTGGCAAACATACACATTCTTTTTCTTTTGAGCCATAATATCCGCATGGACATGGATTCATTGATGCTACTAGCATAAAGTTGCACGGATATGTTAAGCTGGCGTTTACTCTACTTATGGTTATGTTTTTGTCTTCCAATGGTCCTCTTAAAACTTCTAAAGTCTTTTTATTAAATTCGGGAAGCTCGTCTAAAAATAGCACTCCATAATGTGCTAAACTTATTTCTCCGGGTTTAGGGCTTATTCCTCCTCCTACAAGTGATGTTTCAGATATTGTGTGGTGGGGAGCTCTAAATGGTCTATTTGTTATTATTGGCTTATCTTTTGGTAATGTTTCTGCTATACTATGTATTTTTGTAATTTCTAAGGACTCATTAAATGTTAGGTCTGGCAATATTGTTGGTATTCTTTTTGCCATCATTGTTTTTCCACTCCCCGGACTTCCAATAAGGAGCAGTCCGTGTCCACCGAGCTGCCGCTACTTCTATTGCTCTTTTTACATTTTCTTGACCTTTTACTTCTGAAAAGTCTACATTATATATTTGCTCTTTATTCCACATTTCTTCTATATTTGTTTTTGTACTTTCTATTGTTATTTCACCATTTAAAAAGTCCACTAATTGGTCTAATGTACTTACTCCAATCACTTCAAGCTCTTTTACTATTCCCGCTTCTTTTGCATTTTCTTTTGGCAAAATTATTCTTTTTATTCCTACCTTTTTTGCCTCTATGCACATAGGAAGTATGCCTTTTGCTTTATTTATTTTGCCATCTAGTGATAATTCTCCTACAAATACAGTATCTTCTAAATTTTGGCTTACTATTGCTCCAAAGTTTGCAAGTATTCCTATTGCAATTGGCAAGTCAAAAAGTGATCCTTCTTTTCTAGTATTTGCTGGTGCTAAATTTACTATTATTTTTTTGCTTTGTAATTCAAATCCTGAATTTTTTATTGCCGTTCTTACTCTTTCTTTTGCTTCCTTTACGCTTGTATCTGGAAGCCCTACTATTGTCCATTCGGGCATACCCGGAGATACATCAACTTGAACTTCTATTAAATATCCATCTAAGCCATGTAATAACATGGTTTTAATTATTGATAACATTTATTTTCCTTTCTTACTTAATATCCCAAAGCATTTCTGTGAACAAAATAGGTAGAGCATAATTTTACTTTTAATATGTTACACCACAACATATCCACCAGCTACATTTTTTATTAGGCCTTCTATTTCCATTAACATTAGTCTTTCATTTACACTTGCCACAGATAAATTTGTTAGTCTACAAATATCGTCTACACTTATTGGTATTTTGCTCATATATTTATATATTTCTAAGTATTCTAAATTCATTTTCACTGTTTTTCTTTGCTTTGGAAAATACTCTAAAATATCTTGTATATTTGTAACTAAATGTGCTCCCATTTTTATATATTCATTTGGTACAAATCCTGTTTTTTTGTCTATATTGCTGGGTATACAAAACACTTCTTTTTTCTGTTCCATTGCAATCCTTGCAGTAATACCACTCCCGCTCCTATTTCTTCCTTCAACAATTAAAGCTCCCATAGCTAGTCCACTTATTATTCTATTTCTAGTTGGAAAATACTCTGGCTTAGAAATTTCATCTGGCTCATATTCAGATATTACACATCCGCCTTCTTCTAATATTTCTTGATATAATTTTAGATTGTGTTCTGGATATATGTGATTAAATCCACAGCCAAGCACAGCTATGGTCTTGCCTTTTCCACTTTTTGCTCCCCAATGTGCATAACTGTCTATTCCGTCTGCCAATCCACTCACTATACATATGTCTTCATCAGATAGTTCTTTTGCAAAGTTAAAGGCAACTTTTTTGCCATATTCTGATGGTTTTCTTGTTCCTACTATTGCTAAAGAATTTTTGTTTAACAATTCTGTATTGCCTTCTGCATATAGCTTTGTTGGTGGATTTTTTATTTTTTTAAGATTTTGGGGATAAGTGCTCTCAAGCATGTTAATAAGTTTCATGTTTTCTAATAGATGTTAGCTTTATAACTAACATTTGCTCCTTTCATTAAAAATTTATAAGCTTTGAAAGCTTACATGAACTAGATGGCTGAAAATATTTTTCAACCTTAGATTTCATTGTTTCCCCAAAACAAATTCATTTACTTTTTAATTGAAAATAAATTTGGCTTAAATTTTTTTGAAAATAATTCTTTGAATTAATAAATTGATTATATACTATATTCCATAATTTGTAAATATGTTTTTACATTTTTTTACAAAAATCGGTCGACAAAATTTGACAAAATTAGACAGTCTGAAACTAAAAATCATTGATTTGAGTTTAATTATATTTTTCAAACACACAGAATAAAATAACTTTTACTATTAAGAAATAACCTTGATTTCTCCTATATAATTCAAAAAATTTAATCCGCTTATTAAATTGGGTATTTTTTTATTTTTTATTCATATATTTTTATTAAATTATTTTGCTGTATAACAAATCAGTTCATGAATATGTTTTCAAGAAAGGTGCTTGCTATGTCAATTTCATTTATTAATAAAAAAAATAATTCAAATTCTATAAATAAAAATTCAGGCTCTGCTTCAAGTATAAAAAAATTTATTAAACAAATTTCTTTAATATGTACTCTAGTATTCCTTTCGGTATTCTTCTATTCAGCTAGAACTAGGCATCCTGTGGAGATAATTCCAGTTATGGCTGTGCCTGTTACAAATAAAGTAATTATTCTTGATGCTGGACACGGAACACCTGATGAAGGTGCCGAGAGCAGTAGTGGAACTTTGGAAGCACCTATTAATTTGCAAATTACTTTAAAAATTCAAAAACTTTTAGAAAGCAGTGGTGCTACTGTTATTTTAACAAGGTCTGATGATAATTCCATTTATGAAATTGATGCTAAGACTATTGCCCAAAAAAAAGTTTCAGATATACACAATAGAGTGAAAATTGGTAATAATTCTTCTGCGGATGTGTTTGTATCTATTCACCTAAATAAAATATCTCAAAGTCAATATTCTGGTTGGCAAACTTTTTATAAAAATAATGATGAGAATTCCAAAAAACTAGCTACAAGTATTCAAAATAATTTGAATGAAACTATAGCTAGCGATAATGATAGAACTCCTCATACTTTAAGCAATGTTTATATAATGAAAAATGTAGAAATTCCTATTACTATTGTTGAGTGTGGTTTTTTGTCTAATCCTGAAGATGAGGCAAGGCTTAAAACTGATGAATATCAAGAACAGCTTGCTTGGGGAATTTATAATGGAATAATGGGATATTTTGAGTAAGAAAAAGACACTCTTATAAGTTCTTTTTAAACTTTAAGAGTGTCTTTTTGCTAATTTATTATTCCGCTTCTTCAATCTTTTCTGTACTATTTTTCCTATCCTTTTCCCTATTTCTTTCATTTACAAAATCGTCTACTATTACTTTAATTAAAGTAAACACTGGAGCTGCCAAAAACATACCTAAAACTCCAAAATATGCTCCACCAACAGTTACAGCAAACATTATAAGTAATGGACTTACCTTTAATGACGAGCTTGTTATTCTTGGATTTATTAAGTTTGCATCTAATTGTTGTAACACAATTACAACAATACCCATAATTAGCGCTTGCTGCCATCCACCAGTAAGTATTGTTATAATAATTGCAATTGCTACACCAAATATTGCTCCAAAGTATGGTATTAGGTTTGAGAAACCTATTAAAGTTCCAAGTAAAATAGAATATTTTACTCCCATTAAACTCATTGCTATGCTAGTAATAAGTGCCACAACTATTCCATCTAACATTTGGCTTGATAAATATCTAAAGAAAATATTGTTTCCTTGCTCAAAGTATTTTTTAAATCTTCTATAACCCTTTTCGGTAAGTGTTGCCCTTGCAAATCTATTTAAAAATCTAACAATTCTAGTTCTTTGTGCCAAAATATATACTGAGCAGATTATAGCTATAAATATATTAACAACTCCTCTGATTAAGCCCATAGCAGATGATAAATATTCTCTAATTTTATCCATTGTAAACCATGATTCAAAATCCACATTTTGTATCCAATCTACAACTGGTTTTAATATATTATCTTGTATAAATGGTGTTATGCTTAAGTCAGGACTATCTGAAACTACTGCATTATAGTAGCTTTGCACATTACTAATTAAGTCTGATACACTACTTGCAATTGTTGGTATAATAGCTGTCATGAACCATACAATTAAAGCAAATACTAAAATATATACTATAGTAATACTTGTCCCTCTAGCATGCTTTCTTATAAATTTATTTTTTCTTTTTTCTAAAATTTTTTCTACTTTTTTACAAGGTGTATATAAAATATATGCAATAAGTATACCTTCTATAAATGGTGCAAGTACACTAAAGAAATTGCCTATCCATTCTCCTATACCTGTAAAATTATCTAATAATTTATATATTATTATTAGAACAACTCCTATAGAAACCCAATAAAACCATCTTTTAGTTCCCATTACTTTTTCTTTTTTCATAGCATGTACCTTTCTTTTTATAAATTTATTAACGCAATTCGCTAACGACTTTTTTACACTAAGTTTATTATTAAGTAATTATATCTATTGTATTTAAATTACACTTTCAAATCCAATTCAACAGGACAATGATCGCTTCCCATTACCTCTGATAAAATCTTTGCACCTTCTATTTTATCTTTTATTGAATCAGAAACTATAAAATAGTCTATACGCCACCCTGCATTATTTTCTCTAGCGTGAAACATATATGACCACCAAGAATATGCACCAGTTTTTTCTGGATATTTGTATCTAAATGTGTCAATGAATCCTTCGTTTAATAGAGCTGTCATTTTTGAACGTTCTTCATCTGTAAATCCTGCATTATGATGATTTGATGATGGATTTTTTAAATCTATTTCATTATGAGCTACATTTAAATCACCACAATATACTACTGGTTTAGTTTTGTCAAGTTCTTTTAAATATGCTCTAATTTCATCCTCCCAAATCATTCTGTAGTCTAATCTTTCTAACTCTCTTTTTGAATTTGGAGTATAACAATTTACTAGATAAAAACTATCAAATTCTAGTGTAATAATTCTGCCTTCTTTGTCGTGTTCATCTTTTCCTATTCCATATGTAACATTTATAGGTTTTATTTTTGAAATGACAACAGTTCCTGAATAGCCTTTCTTTTCTGCACTATTCCAGTACACATATCTATCTTTAAAAATATCGTTTATATCCATACTTATTTGGTCTTGTTGCATTTTTGTTTCTTGCAAACACATAATATCTGCTTTTATATCATTATAAAAATTTTTAAATCCTTTATTTATTACTGCTCTTAGTCCATTTACGTTCCATGAAATTAGCTTCATTTTT
>CALXWN010000060.1:0-5686 GCA_944392415.1 uncultured Clostridia bacterium
AATACCAGAAAATAGCAGATATATAAAAAGTGAAGAAATCTTATATGAAATAAGAAAGATTCAACAAGATGCAGTTTTACACGAAAGCATAGAAAGTAATTTTGTAAAAGAAAGAGGTTTGAATAATGCCAAAGAATTTTTAAAAGTAGAAATAGGAGAAAAACAATTCGAAAGATTTCAATTTGCACAAGATAAATATTCTAATGGAGAAACAACAATGCAAATTTTAGAAGATAATATTGAACCAGATAATTTGTATTTACTAGATGAACCAGAGGTTTCATTATCTCCACAAAATCAAGTACAACTTGCAGAAAAAATAAATAAAATGGCAAGATACTTAGGAGTTCAATTTATAATCGCAACTCATTCTCCATTTATGTTAGGAATTTTAAATGCTAAAATATATAATTTAGATACTGTAGATTATAAAGTCCAAAAATGGAGTGAACTTGAAAATGTAAAATATTTTTATGAGTTTTTTAAGAGTAGAAAGAATGAGTTTGAAAAATGAAAAAAGGATTTTATGCAAAAAATCTTGAACTTTTAAACTTAAAGTGAGAGAGATATTTAGAAACGATTAAATTGACTAATTGACATAAATATGATACAATTCATTTGTGTAATTTTACACTTTCGCATTCATACCTACAAAATAATTTTAGGAGGGATGATAAAATGAATGTGTTAGTTTGTTGTTCGTCTCAAAGCCCAGACAACGCAATATTCGAATTTGCAGAGGAGGCGGCGAAAGAAATTGCCGAATTCATTGTCCGTGGCAACCACAACTTGGTGTTTGGCGGTGGCAAAACTGGACTTATGGGTGTTATTTCCCAAAAGGTTCAACAAAACCGGCCAAATTCCAAAATCTTTATCAGCACTTTAAGAAAATGGCAGGACGACTTGGAAGAAGACACTTTTGACGATTGCTTTGTCTTCGACAAACTTTCAGAAAGAAAAGACAAACTGTTCGAGTTGGCAGACGTAATTGTCGTTCTTCCGGGTGGCTTAGGAACTATTGACGAGTTGTTTTCGGCTATTGAAGCTAAAAGGACAGGAGAGTTAGACAAGCTCAAGCTAATTATCATTTGTAACTTCAGAGGATATTTTAAAGAAGCATTTAGAATGATTGACACAACAGTTTGTCAAGGATTTTCTGGGAGACCAAGCCGTACCTTATATGAGGAGATACATAGAGTTGATGAATTGGGGTATTACCTGAATTGCGCGGCTCAATATGCTAGCCGACGGAATAGATAATACCAACCAAACGGACAATTAAACTAAAGCTCGAGAGGATGTGCATCAATTGGTGTGCATCCTCTCGAGTTGAATATAAATATATTACTAGCAAGCCAAAAACTATATTATTTTTTGTTGAATAGTCAAAATCTTCGAAATTTTCTATTTTTTAATGATATAGGAAAAACTTAACTTTTCTATATCATAAAAAAAGAGTGGGCAAACAGGTTTGAATCTGTTGCCCATTTCTCCGAGGTCATTTACTCGGCATGTTTAGGGTCACTATTTGCTAGTCGCTCACGCAACACCGTTCACTCCAAATGGAGGAAGGCAGGCGGGATAGCTGATTCGGGTGTACCCCTTAGGCTTCCTGCCGCATGTTTTGCGGTTGACGTGCTTTTTCGCGATGATTGCGCTCGTGAGCTCCGGGTAGCACTCGCGGAATTCTGTCCGCGTGAACCACCTTGAAAGTGTTGACGCGGGAATTCCGCTGAACACGTGAGTGACTTTTAATGTCACTCCTTCGGGGCTGTAAGCGTAGTAACTAGCGGCGTTAGCTACTTCTGCGATTGACCAATTATGCCGAACTTTGCTTTTTTCCGTTTTCATTGTACATACCTCCACAAAATACTTAACGGTACTATATATTATACCACACTTTACATAAAAAAGCAAATTATATGTAAACTTGAAAAACTTATTTAGCAAATATAAAATTATTCTATAAATAAAAATTAAGAAAAACTATTAAATTTTTAGAATGAAAACACGTGAAAACTCATAAAATAAAAGCTTTATAGAATTATTATATTTAGGAGGTACAAATAAAAACTGTAGTTATAACAGGTTCTGCAAGAGGACTAGGATTTGAAATGGCAAAACAATTTATACAAAATGATTTTAACGTTGTAATATGTGATATTTTAGAGGAAAAATTAGAAAATTCAAGACAAGAACTTTCAAAAATGGCTAAAGATGATAATAGAGTTCTTGCTTTAAAACGTGATGTTACAGTAGAAACAGACTTACTTTAGATTCATGACATGTGCTTTCAATAAGAGAGATTTTTTAAAAGCCTTAGGAGATGGAAAGTAATAGGTGATTATAACAATAATTTAAATATATAATAATATTTAATTTGAAGATAGGTAATTGTTATGAAAAGTGAGATTATAGTAGAATGTTTAAACAATTCTAAAGCAAATCTAATGCTAAAAGTAGAGGGCAAAGTGGAGCTTTCTACAAAAGCATATATAGGGAGAAACGGAACAACAGATAATAAAATTGAGGGAGATGGAAAAACTCCAATAGGAACATTCAAATTAGGAAAAAAATTTGGTTTTAGTAACAAAGAAAAAGTAAAAGCAGAGTTTAATATAGATAACTATATAAAAATAACTCCAACCATGTATTGGGTAGATGACTCAAACTCGACTCATTACAATAAACTTGTTGACACAAAAGAAATAAAAAAAGACTGGCAAAGTGCGGAGCATTTATGCGATTTTCCAATAGAATATGAATATGGAATAGAGATAAAAACAAATCCTAATAATATTCCTAACAAAGGAAGTGCAATATTTTTACATTGCTCAAATAACAAGCCTACTGCGGGTTGCGTAGCAATACCAAAAGATGATATAATAAAATTGTTAAGATTTATAAAAGGAGAAACACCAATAAAAATAGTACAAGGAGACATATGGAAAGTGTAGCAAAGGCAAAAAGCAAATTGCCATTAGATTTTATAACTGAATTAAATAATACATTTAATCCAAGAATTGTAGATAAAATACTTTCAGGAATGTTAGAAAAAAGATACACAACTTTAAGAGTAAATAGTATAAAATATAATGTAGAGGAATTAAAAAAATATTTTAATAATATTGGAATTAAATACGAAACAGTTCCATGGTATGATGAGGCCCTAATTATATTAAATTCAAATGAAAGTCAAATACAATCATTAGAAATATACAAAAATGGTTTTATTTATATGCAAAGTTTATCAAGTATGCTTCCACCTCTAGTGCTAAAGCCAAAAGAAAATGAAAGAGTACTTGATTTAACAGCAGCACCGGGCAGTAAAACAACTCAGATGGCAAGCTTAATGAACAATAAAGGATATATTTTAGCAAATGAGTTAGACAAAATTAGATGTGATAAGCTAAGATTTAATATAAAAATGCAAGGAGCTACAATTTGTGAAGTTCAAAATGGTAGAGGAGAAGAAATTGGCGAAAAATATCCAAATGAGTTTGACAAAGTTTTGCTAGATACGCCTTGCAGTGGTGAAGGAAGATTCATACTTCAAGATGAAAAATCATATAAAGCATGGTCTACGAAAGAAGTAGAAAACTTAACCAAAACTCAAAAAGACTTATTCGCAAGTGCATATAAAGCTTTGAAACCGGGTGGCGAAATGGTATATTCAACTTGTACTTTAAATAAATTTGAGAATGAAGAAGTTTTGAATTGGGCATTTAATCAATTTAACATGGAAATAGTAAAAATTGAAATAGAATTAAAAAACACACTAAAAGGAATTGCAAAAGGATATAATAATGAATTAAAGAATGCAATTAGAGTATTGCCTACAAAAGAACAAGAAGGATTTTTTGTTGCAAAATTAATTAAGAAATAATTTGAAATAAACTATTTATCATATAATTATACAAAAGATTATAATAATACTTATATAGAAATTAATAAAATAATTTATGAAAGGAAATAAAATAATTATGAGATGTCCTAACTGTGGAAGCACTAATATATCTAGTATTACAGATACCCATACACATACTAAAGGTTTTGATGGCAGTGATGCTTGCTGTGGATATTTGCTATTTGGCTGGCCGGGAATTTTGTGTGGACTTTGCAATACAGGAGATACAACAACTACAACTAGAACAACATATATTTGCAATGATTGTGGAATGAGATTTTAGTTCCAATAGATAATATTTAATGACGGAGAAATATTTTAATATTCGATTTTGAAAGGATTATTAAATTAAAAGCTACAATGAAAAAACAAACAAAAATAAAAACATGGGCGTTTTTTATGCGATTAGGAAATAGATTGGGATGCCATCAAAGAGAAGATAGAAGTTTTTTCATAGGAAAATGGCAATTCCCAATTTGCGCTAGATGCACAGGAATACTGCTAGGTCAAATCATAGCAGTAATTTTATATTGTTTTAAAATAAAAGTGCCAACAATTTTAGCACTTATATTTCTACTTATAATGTTTTTAGATTGGTATATTCAATACAAAAAAATAAAAGAATCTACCAATATTAGAAGACTAATAACTGGCACACTTGCTGGAATTGGTCAAATAAGCATTGTTTTAAATGTTATAATCTACATTGTATCATTATTTAATTAATATGCATAATAAATAGTATAGA
Organism: uncultured Clostridia bacterium; assembly: GCA_944392415.1. Classification (GTDB taxonomy): domain Bacteria; phylum Bacillota; class Clostridia; order TANB77; family CAG-508; genus CAG-793. The sequence continues at coordinate 4,656 of CALXWN010000060.1, forward strand.
AAAATGGCAAGAACATATATTGCTAATTTATTAATGTATAAGTAAGAAAGGATTATTTATTATGAAATTAGTTGGTAACACTCCAATGATAAAAATAAATTATGAATACAATGGCAAAAGAAAATATTTATATACAAAATTAGAATATTATAACTTAACAGGAAGCATTAAAGATAGAGTGGCAATGTATATAATACAAAATGCCATAAAAACAGGAAAATTAAGACAAGGCACACCTATAATAGAAGCCACAAGCGGAAATACAGGAATAGCTCTTTCAGCAATTGGAGCAAAAATGAAATGTCCTGTATATATTTTTATGCCTAATTGGGCGAGCATTGAAAGAATTGAATTAATGAAAATGTATGGTGCAAATGTAATTTTAGTTAGCAAAGAAGATGGCGGATTTATAAAGTGTACTGATTTGGCAATAAAAATGGCAAAAGAGAATGGAGCATTTTTAGCAAATCAATTTGAAAATGAAGATAATTATTTAGCACACTATGAAACGACTGGAAAAGAAATAATAGACGAAGTCCCAGAAGAAATAGGCTCATTTGTATCAGGAGTTGGAACAGGCGGAACTTTAATGGGAGTTGGAATAAGAATAAAAGAGAAGTACAATAATAGCAAAATAATAGCAATTGAACCCGAGAATATGCCAATAATATCTAAAGGAAAGAAAATAGCAAATCATAAAATAGAAGGAATAGGAGACGACTTTGTTCCTGGACTTTTGGATAAATCTAAAATAGATAATATTTATTTAATTAATGACGATGATGCAATAAATATGTCAAAAAAATTAGCAAAAGAGCTGGGATTAGGAGTTGGGATTTCATCAGGTGCAAATTTTATAGGCTGTGTAATGGAAAATGAAATGAATGAAAAACCAGCTACTACCGTATTTGCAGATGATAATAAAAAATATCTCTCAACAGACCTTTTCAAAGAAACTGAGGTAAAAGATGAATATATTTCAAGCAAAGTGCATTTATTAGATTATGAGGTTGTCTAAGTTAATTAATCAA
>CALXWN010000061.1:0-5510 GCA_944392415.1 uncultured Clostridia bacterium
AAGCTCGTGGCATGTGGCGAAGCCACTTTTCTTATTATTGGCAATTTTTTTGTCAATATTCAAGCAAATATTATTATATCACGTTTTTATTATGAAAGTAAAGCAATTTTTAATAAATTTTGCAGATAAAAGAAAAAAGAACCCTACAATTTATAGGATCCTTCTTAAGAGTAACTCTTGCGATTTTCGAAAATCATTTATAATTTTCATTAAACTTTCTTCCAAAGTACATCTAAGCCATCTTCGTCTATAACTTTTTCGTCTTTTTTGTCCTTTTTTACTGACTTAGTTTTTTTGTCTTTAGTAGTTTTAGTTGTTTCAACTTGAATTCTATCAAGCCAAATGAAGAACAAGAATGAAACAAAAATGAATATTTCATCAACTGCAATTGATACAGCGAATGGCATAATGTCTGCTGCATTGCTTACTGCTGATAATTCAATTGTGTGTCCTACTAATATTGCTAAAAAGACTAATAGTACTATACATGGAATTGTATTTTTCTTGTATTGTTGTGCTAAAAAAGCGCATAAAAGAACTAAAACAAGTGCTACTACAACATGTATTGGGTTTGTAAAATTAATTATTGGCATAAATCCTTCCTCCTTTGTTTTAATTTATATTTATAATATAATATTCTGACAATTTTTTCAATATATTTTATATTAAGTTTGTGTTACAATTGTGTTACAGCGTTACAATTCACGACTAGCTTATTAAACTTTGAATTGAAGCATTACAACTATTTCAACTTTTCTTCAATAAAGTCTGCTAATTCTTTAGCTTTTTTAGTAATATATTCTTGGTTTTCACCTTCTATCATTACTCTAACAAGAGGTTCTGTTCCTGATGCCCTTATTAAAACTCTACCGTTACCTGAAAATTCTTTTTCTAATTCATCTATTTTTTCTTTTATTTCAGGATTTTTGTCAAAATCATATTTTTTATCTGATGCTACTTTTGCATTTATCAAAACTTGAGGATATATTTTTATTATTTTTGCAAGTTCAGATATACTCTTTTTCTCACTTAGAGCAACTTTTAAAAGCATTAATGATGTTAAAATGCCATCTCCAGTTGGGTTGTAGTCTAAGAATATTATATGTCCTGATTGCTCTCCACCTAAGTTGTATCCATTTTGAAGCATATTTTCTAGTACATACCTATCCCCTACTTTTGTTTGTATAAAATTGATTTTATTTTGTTCACAGTATTTTTTCATTCCAAGATTACTCATAACTGTTGCAACAATAGTATCTTTTGCAAGTTTTCCTTCTTTTTTCATGCGATTTGCTATTATTGCCATTATAATATCGCCATCAATTTCATTTCCGTTTTCATCTACTGCTAAGCATCTATCTCCATCGCCATCATATGCAATACCCAAATTACATTTATTTGCTACAACAAACTTTTTAAGCATATCTAAATGTGTTGAACCGCAATTTTCGTTTATATTTGTTCCGTTTGGAGTGTTATTTAGTATGTAGTGCTTTATACCAAGTGCTGTATATACTTTATCTGCAATAACTGAAGTAGCTCCATTTGCTGTATCTATTGCAACTGTAAAATCGTCCTTATCTAGTTTTTCAAAATCATCTTCAAATGTTTTTCTGAAAAAATATAAATATTCATCTAGTAAGTCTTCCCTATTTTCAGATACACCTATTTTATTACTTTCAGCAATTAATTCAAAAATTTTATCTGAATCAAGAACTTCTTCAATTTCTTCTTCTAAACTATCTGGAATTTTCATTCCTTTATTACTAAAATATTTAACTCCATTGAATTCATAAGTATTGTGAGATGCTGAAATAACAACACTTGCATCTGCTTTTGATTTTTTGGTTAAATATGCAATTCCCGGTGTTGGTATAACTCCCACTAATTTAACATTTGCTCCATAGCTTAAAAAGCCAGCTGTCATTGCACTTTCAATAAGTGTACCAGATATTCTTGTATCTCTTCCTATTAAAATTGTTGGAGTATGATTTGTATGCTTTGATAAAACATATGCTCCTGCTTTTGCAACTTTGTAAACTAACTCTGGTGTTAGCTCCGTATTTGCAATTCTTCTGATTCCATCTGTTCCAAAATATTTCATAATCAATTTTGTACGCTTTTATACGCGTACGCTCCTTTCTTTAAATTTAATTTATATTATTTATAACGTCTTCAATATATGTGGCTTACACATTTAAACATCAAAAACTTTAATATAATAAGGTTTAATATCTGTCAAAATATCTTTAACTAATAAAATACTTCCATCTTGAAGTGTAAATTTGATATTTGGAAATGTTTTTAGCATTTTTTCATCTGAGAAAACTTTATCTACAAATTCTTTTAGCCCCGGATTGTTTTGGTAAATATCTAGGTATTTTTCATAATAATCTTCAGCACCTTGTACTTCTAAATTATAGTTATATATTAATCTTGTTTCAAACATTTTCAATGCAAAACTCGAAATTATAAAATCAAATGCCATAAATACCATAATAATTACTGTTAATACATGTAATATTTTTATCGGGACTTTTCCTAATACTTTATCAACTGTCGGATTGATTACCTTATTAAGACAAATAGTCAGAATACCCCAAAATATAGAAAAATAAACGCATACTCTTCCATTAATATTAAGCGGAAAATTTGAATAGTCCCACCATTTTATATTAAAAATTACTTCTCCAACCCAACTTACAATATATTCTACTACAGAACCTATTATAAATCCGGCAATAAATAAAGTCCAGTTATTTTTCTTTGCTGACTTAGGTATGCAAAGTAAGCAAATTGCTCCTAACCCATAAATACAGCAGAATGGACCATATAACATACTTTGTCTACTTTCAATAACTCCTTTTGTAAGTAATCCATATAATGTTTCAATAACATATCCCAAAATGCTATATACTATAAAATATTCAAGTATTTGCCAAAAAGAATAACCAAAAATACCTTTTTTAACTTTTTTAGAAATTTGTTTCTTTTCGCTATTATCAGAAATTTCATCGTTATTTATTTCTTTAGAGATACTGTTTTTTTGCATATTAAACTATTCCTTTCAATACTATTTTTGATGTTTGTGAATTATCTATTTTTGTACTAAATATTTTACTATATTTATTTTTTAATTCTGATTTTCATTAGCTCTAGAGAATTTTCCTTTTATTGTAGTTACTATTCCTTTTATAAACTTCCAATTGTTTAGTAAGCTATAAAGAACTGCAATTAATAGTGATATTACATTAATTATCCATAAAAGAACTGTGTTATTACCTACCCCCGGTATATATTTAGCATAATATGCTAAACATATTAATGATAGGAAAAGCATTGGTCCTTGCCATTTTAATTCTTTTAATTTTAAATATTTTTTCAATTTCTTTTTTCTGTAAAAATATACAATAAGGTTTGCAATTAATGTAGAAAAACATGCTGCATATATTTTTAATGTATTAACTAATAGTAAATCAATTACCAAATTTATAACTGCTGCAACTATTGTGGTTGTTCCCATTATTTTTGTATCTTTATATGCTGAAAATATACCGCCATAAAAGCTAGATAAATTTGAATAATATGTTGCAATCATAACAATTGGTATATAAACATATGCCTCATTATATGCCTCATTAATAAAAATAGGAAATGCAAACGGCATTACTGCAATTAAGCATATTGTTACTGCATATAGGAATCTTTTTGCATCGTGATATATGCTATTATAGTATTGATTTTTGTTGTCTTCTTTTACTATTTTGGCAGCTGATTCTTTCCAAGCAGTATAAAAATATCCATAAAGAACATTTATTATATTTGGGAACTTGTTAGCCATAGCATATATACCATTAGCTGCTGAACTAACCATTTGTGTTAGTATTATTCTGTCGGACATATTGATAATGCTCCATGAGATACTGTTTGGTACTAATGGTATTGAATATTTTATCATATCATTCATTAAAGGTTTGTCGATTCTTCCAATATATTTTGGAAGTTTTAAAATACCCAGTATAACAATTGCCGTAAAAGCGTTGGCTATGGTGTTTGCCCATAGTAAGCCTTCTGCACCAGCATTAAGTGATAATATAAATACAATATTAAGTATGATTGTAGATATTCCTAATATAAAGTTTGACACGGAATATAGCTTAATTTTGCCAAGTCCTCTTGATAATGCATTGCTTAGTCCTATGAGTATATTTGATATTACAAATGTAATAATTGCTGTAATATACATAGGAGTATAATCAGTTCCAAAGCCCATAATTAATGCAGCAATAATTGTAAATAAGACTGTTCCAAAAAAAGTATAAATTATTGTTTGCGTAATAATTTTCTTTCTTTGCACTTTACTATCTGCATCAATTAGATATCTAAACATAGATTCTTCCATTAATAAAGTGATTATTGGGCATAAGAAAATTGATAGAGTACATATAAAATCATAATTACCATATTCTGATGGGTCAAGCTGTGATGTGTATAAAGGTAATAGCAAATATGAAATTATTTGTGTACTCAATTTTCCTATTGCAATTATTATTGTATTTTTCATTAATTGTTTTTTCTGGTTCATTTTGCTCCTTTGTTAGTTGTTAATCTAATAATTTCATCATCTAAATGTTTTACGAAATTTGCATTATTACTTACAAATTCCTTAGGTTTAAAATTGCTTGCTTCTTCTATTTTTTCGTTTAGTTTAGAAAAGTCATCTAATGGTATTATATACCCATCTTTCGAAAATGTTTCTAATATTTGAAGCTGATGGTCGTTTACGTGCTCCCCATATTTTTTTAATCTTGGGGCAACTATCATAGTTTTATGTATGATAAGTCCATAAATTATAGTTCCAACTCCAGCGTGTGTTATAACTATTCTTGCCTCTTTCATGTATTTATTAAACTCATCTTGCGATAAAAATTTGTGTATTTCCATTTTATCTGATTGAAAATCTGTGCTTCCTGTTTGAGTAACTATTTTTTCATTCAAGTTTAATTTTTCTACTGCTTCTAAAAGCCTTGGAAAATGTTTATCTTGAGTTCCTAGTGTTACAAAAATCAATAAATCCACCCCCAACAAACTGCCTTAGGATAAAGTTTTTTCATTTCTTCCCATTGTACCACAAAAGTATTTGCGATTGGATAAACTAGTCTTCCAGCTAGAGTTTTTGAGTTTCTATTTGCAAAAGTCTCAATCCAAATTACTTTACTACCAAAAAGTCTTGCAATATAGCACATAGCAACAGCTGTATGAGTTCCAGTTGTTACAACAACTTTTGGATGAAGTTTGAAATATAAATATAAACTTTTAAAAAAGTTAAATAATAATATGAAAAAGTATCTTATAGGCGTTTTTCTTGTACCATAAGCTAAGTAATGGACTTTGCCCGGATATTTTTCGGTCAAATCTTTATCAGATTCAGTTTTTTCTGTCACTATTGAATAATCATATTTTTCAAAATCAAGTTTTTGTAATTCGCTTAAATGTCCACCCATACTTGA
>CALXWN010000062.1:0-5479 GCA_944392415.1 uncultured Clostridia bacterium
TCTAAAAATCTCCATTTTTTCCTTGCAAATTAAGTCTTGTTTTAGTATAATAAGTACAGAAAAATAGCAGAAAAGAGGTAAACAAATGGACAAAAAAGAAGAACCAGAATTCAACGAAGGCAAAATTATTGAACGTGACATCGAGTCAGAAATGAGGACTGCCTATATAGACTATGCAATGAGTGTTATAGTACAAAGAGCTCTTCCAGATGTAAGAGATGGTATGAAGCCAGTTCATAGAAGAATACTTTATACAATGTATGAAGATGGTTTAACAGCAGACAAGCCATACAGAAAATCTGCTACAACCGTCGGTGACGTTTTAGGTAGATATCATCCACATGGTGACTCATCAGTTTATGATGCAATGGTTAGAATGGCACAAGATTTTTCACTTAGATATCCACTTATTGATGGTCATGGAAACTTTGGCTCAATTGATGGCGACGGAGCGGCTGCTTACCGTTACACAGAAGCTAGAATGTCAAAAATAGCTGAAACAATGCTTACAGACATTGAAAAAGATACAGTAGACTTTATGCCAAACTTTGATGGTATAAGACAAGAACCAACTGTACTTCCAGCAAGACTTCCAGCACTTTTAGTTAATGGCTCATCAGGTATAGCTGTTGGTATGGCTACAAATATACCGCCACACAATTTAACAGAAATATTAAATGCCATAATTAAAATAATTGAATCTGATGAAGATTTACCAGATGAAGAATTATTTAAAATAGTAAAAGGACCAGATTTCCCAACAGGTGGACTAATTCTTGGTAGAGAAGGAATTAAACAAGCTTATTCTACAGGTAAAGGAAAAATAACTCTAAGAGCAGAAGCAGAAATAGAGGAAATGAGTGGAAACAAACAAAGAATAATTGTTACATCACTTCCATACCAAGTAAACAAGGCTAAATTAATTGTAGATATTAGTCAATTAGTTAGAGATAAAAAGATTGAAGGAATCTCAGAAGTTAGAGATGAATCAGATAGAGAAGAAAAGGTTAGAGTTGTTATTGAGCTTAAGAGAGACGCAAATGCAAAGGTAATATTAAATCAATTATATAAATACACTCAAATGCAAGATTCTTTTGGCGTTATAATGCTTGCTTTAGTTAACAACGAACCAAAAATTCTTACATTAAGACAATGTTTAGACTACTTTATAGAGCACAGAAAAACAGTAGTTTTAAGAAGAACAAAGTTTGATTTAGACAAAGCTTTAGCTAGAGCTCACATATTAGAAGGCTTAAGAATAGCAATAGACAACATTGACGAAGTAATCAAAATAATTCGTGAATCTTATGATGATGCAAAAGAAAGATTAATGGAACGTTTTGGCTTAGATGATATACAAGCACAAGCTATACTAGATATGAGACTAAGAACTCTTCAAGGTTTGCAAAGAGAAAAAATAGAAGAAGAGTATGAGCAGTTAATGAAGTTAATAGCACATTTAAGAGAAATATTAGCAAGTGAAAAACTTGTATACGATATTATAAAAGAAGAATGCTTAGAATTAAAAGAAAAATATGGTGATGAAAGACTTACAAAAATAGTTGCAGCAGAAGGCGAATTTAACGAAGAAGACTTAATCACAGAAGAAAATTCTATAATAGCCCTAACACACTTTGGATACATCAAGAGAATGCCTCAAGATACATATAAAAGCCAAAGAAGAGGTGGAAAAGGCATTACAGGAATGACAACAAGAGAAGATGACTTTGTAAAACAAATATTCAAAGCCTCAACACATGACTTAATATTATTCTTTAGTAATAGAGGTAAGTTATATAGATTAAGAGGATTTGAAATACCAGAAGCAGGTAGAACTGCAAAAGGTACAGCAATAGTAAACTTGCTTGCATTAGAAGCAGGTGAAAAAATATCTGCAGTTATTCCAATTAAGAATTTTGAAGATGGCAAGTTCTTACTTATGGCTACAAAAACAGGTATGATAAAGAAAACACCACTTAAAGAATATGACTCAGCTAGAAAAACAGGATTACTAGCAATAAACCTAAAAGAAGATGATGAGCTAATAGACGTTAGACTAACAGACGGAGAAGATAATGTAGTATTAGTTACTCAAAAAGGTATGTGTATCACATTTAGTGAAAAAGACGTAAGACCTGTTGGAAGAACAGCACAAGGTGTTATAGGAATAAGGCTAGATAAAGATGACGTAGTTATAGGAATGGAATCAATAGTATCAAATAAAAATGAAACATTGCTTGCAATAACTGAAAACGGCTTTGGAAAGAGAACAGAACTTGATGAATATAGAGTACAAACTAGAGGTGGAAAAGGTGTAATAACATACAAAATAACTTCTAAAACAGGAAATATAGTTGGAATCAGAATTGCAAATGAAGATGAAGATGTAATGATGATAACCGACACAGGTACAGTAATAAGAATAAAAGCAAAAGAAATAAGTGTACTTGGAAGAAATACTCAAGGTGTTACTCTAATGAGAACAAACGACGGTGGCAAAGTAGTAAGCATTGAAACAATTGATGAAGATCCAGAAGGATTGGATGAGAAATAAAAATATTAATTATCAATAGGGTTGGTTTTAATTGCCAACAAAAAATTCCATTTAGGGATTAAACCTTAAATGGAATTTTTGTTTGTCTTTATACATTAGCCATTTTCTTTTTTATTCGTATGTCATCTCCAAAAAAGTAACAAGCTTCATAATTACCAATAATTCTAGACAAAATTCTTTCATCATAATTATTATATAATTCTTGTAAAGATAAATTAGTTGAAATAATAGTCTTTGTTATGGTATTGTTTTGATTTAATAACCTTGAGTTTATTATATTAAATAATTCTGTAATTTTTAAATTATTTTTTGTTTCTGTGCCTAAATCATCAATAATAAGTAAATCTACAGAATTTATTGTAGAAACTATGTTATTATTTGATTTTCCAAATTTATAATCTATTATATTATCTAGCATTACTGGGGATGTTTGGTAAAGCACCGTTTTGCCTTTTTTAATCATTTCATTTGCTATGCAAGAAGATAAAAAGGTTTTACCTAAACCAGAGTTGCCACAGAAAAGTAAATTATTTTCATTTGGGTAATCAAAATTCTCTATAAATTTATCACATATTTTTCTTATTTTTTCTATATTTTCTCTTGGAGATAATTTTGATTTATATTTTTCAGTATCGGTTTTATCTGAATAATAATTAATATTAAATTTAGAAAAATTTTGATTTTCTAAATCATAAATATTCGAATTATTATATTGTATATTATACAATCTTTGCTTTATGCAAGGGCAAAGTGTAACACCATTTTCTGTTTGAATATATCCTGTATCTTGGCAATTAGAACATTCAAAATGTGGTGCTAGATCTTTCTCTGTTTTTCCGTATTTTTGTAATAGCTCAATTTTTTGCTTTTTTAAATTACTTAAATCACTTTTTAGTTTTTGTGGAGCTTTGGGGTCTTTTTGTGTTAAAACTGACTTTATTGCATAAATTGAAATAGTATTTATATCATTGTCTATTTTTTCTAGACCGAGGTATTTCGGTATACATTTCTAGTTTTTTAGATTCTGCATCAGATATTGCTCTAGAACGTTTTTGGTCATATTCAACTAACAAGGTTTGCAAATTCTTTGCGTTCAAATTCTATCACCTCTTTCTTTTTTTATTTGTTGCAAAGTTGCAATATATGTATGGAAAAATATACATTGCAACTTTGTGTTTAAAATAATGTAATCTTTAAATAATTATCTATTTCTATATATTACTATAAAAATTATTCAAATCAGTATATTGTCTTTGTGAAAAATTAGCTTTGGTTTCTTTAGCTTCTTTCTTTTGCACTGGTTTATTTTTTTGATTTTCCAATAGTTTGTTTATCTCATCAGGAGTTTTTAAACCTCTTTCATGCCAATCGCTAATCATTTTATCCATATACTCAAAGCTATAGGTAGACTTACCTGCCATTTTCTTTAAAGCAATATCTATAACATCTAAGCTATAACCATATGTAATATTCCATTTTTCGACATATGCCTCTTCATATATATTAAGAGATCTATTAAGTCTAAGTTTTTTACGAATACTATTTTCGAGAGTTTTAACTTTTGCCTCTTTTTCAAAATATAAATCCAAATCTGCAAATGTTTTTATTTTATTTTTATTCCAAGCTTCTGCAACTGTAGCAACATAACTTCTATGCAAAGCAGACTTATTAAAGCAATATCTAAATAATGCTATCATAACTTCTTCATCAAAGGCGTATTTTTTGAACCACAAGTCAATATCTCCATACCAAGAAGGAGACATTACACCTTGGAAAAATTCATTATTTATAGTATCAATTGCTTTAGCTCTGTACTTGTTTTCAGCGACTTTAGCTAGATCTGTTGAAGAAATAGTTATTTTAGGTTTATATAATTTATTTAATTCTATTTCTTGCAAATTAGCTACAATAAAGCCCTGATTTTTACGAATAAGTAATCCTTCGTCTTCCCAATACTTTATAGCATCTTGAATTGTTTTAAGCGGTAATTCTAACTTTTTAGACAAATCATTTATCTTAACTTCTTTATTGTATTTTGATAAAAAATATAAATACAAATAAACCTTTACAAAATCTCCGCCTGCCTGAGATAAATACTCAGTAAAAAAAACATCGGGAATTGAAGTGGTTGAAAAAATAAGTGAAGAATCATTCTGCTCTAACTTCATATTTACCTCCTGCAATTTGCTTAAACTTTACTATGTCGAATTATATCATTTTTTGTAACTGTTTACAACAATTATTTATACAAATATATCTTCGGTCTAAAAAAATATTTTAACATATACCAAATAAAATACAATATGTTTTCATGGTTAAAATCAACTACACTCAATAAAAATATAGGCAAGTACAAAAATATAATTATAACTATTTTAGCTGTAAGATTAGGCACAAGTAAATTACAAAAAAACCATATTATAAAAAAGTAAATTACATTAAATATGGCAGTAGGGTAATCAATTATACCAAGTAATTTATTTTTAAAATTAAAATTTTGTGGAAAAATAAATTTCATTTGATAATCCTTTCTTATATAAAATAGAGCTCGCATAAAAAATTATGATTTTGGTTAGGCGCTCAATGTTGCTATATGTTGAGGATTTTTTTTACAGTCGCCACCTCGCCAAAAGACAATTATTTTTAACTCTAAGTTTTAAACGAAGCCATAATTGATGAAATATTACTTGAAACATCAACGCTAACCCCGCCCAAAATTTCTCTCATAAAAGTATTTGCTCTCATTAAAGCATAAATAGCACCAATTAAAAGCAATTTGTTTGATGAGTCTAAAGCAAGCATAACAATTAATATTAATGCAACAAAAGATTGGAGTAATAAAAGAGAGAAAAAGGCTCTAGCCCAAGCTTTGAATATCCAGTAGCTTGATGTATTTATTAAAGAAAGTATTGCTAGTGGTGTAGT
>CALXWN010000063.1:0-5474 GCA_944392415.1 uncultured Clostridia bacterium
ATTTCATTACATAGTGCAAATAATGAGACAAGAAGTAGTATGATGCCAGTAAATAATGCATATAATATACAAGAGTTGATAAAAGCTTGTAAATATTATATTAGCAAAACAAATAAGAGAATTTCATTTGAATACGCACTGGCAAAAGACAATAATGATAATCAAAAAGCAGCAGATGAATTGGTAGAATTATTACACGGAATGTTATGTCACGTAAATTTAATACCTATAAACAAAATTGAAAATGGAAAATACATAAAAAGCTCTAATGAAAACATAATAAAATTTAGAGATTACTTAAATAGTAAGGGGATTACAGCAACAATTCGTAGAGAACTAGGATCAGACATAGATGCAGCTTGTGGACAACTAAGAAGAAAGAATCTAAAGTAAATTTTCAGTTGGAGAAGGTCCTAAACTGAAAAAAGATACAAAAAATTAGGAGGAAAATATGATACAAGCTTTTGCAACCTCAGATATAGGAAAAGCTAGACAAATAAATGAAGACTCATATTTTGCTTCCAAGCCAGATGACGAAGTACAATTATTTATTGTAGCAGATGGCATGGGAGGATATAAAGGCGGAGAAATTGCAAGCAGTATGGCAGTAAATGCAGCAAGAAACTATATTCTAAGCAATTTTGAAAAATCTAAAATAGATAAAGAAACATTGCTAAGTTTAGTCAAAAGTAGTAGCCAATATGCAAACATGGTTGTATATGAAAAGGCAAAAAATAATGAAGAGCTTAAAAACATGGGAACTACTTTAGATATTTGCTTAATTTATCAAAACAAAGCTTTTATTTCACATATTGGAGATAGTAGAATATATAGAATTAGAAAAGAATTTATGCGAAAACTTACAAAAGACCACAGCTATGTACAACAATTGGTAGATGAAGGAAAAATAACAAAGGAAGAGAGCATGAATCATCCAAAAAAGAATATGCTTATTAAAGCATTGGGATGTACAGAATTTATTGAACCAGACAGCATGATAAAAGGTTTTATAAAAGGTGATATAATTCTAATGTGTACAGATGGATTAACAAACATGGTAAATGAACAAGAAATTTTTTACATTTTAAAATCAAATACGGCCCAGCCATCTAAAGACTTAGTTGCAAAAGCAAATGAAAATGGTGGACTTGATAATATTACAGCTATTGTAATAAAATAAAAAATTTAAAATAAAGTAAAAAGACTAAACAATAAACCTAAAAGTAAAATACTAGAATCTTTCAAAAGAGAAAGGAAATTATTATGAATTTGATAGGTAAAATAATAGGAAATAGGTATGAAATCCTTGAAGAGGTTGGGCTCGGAGGAATGGCAACAGTTTATAAAGCAAAAGATCATGTTTTAAATAGATTAGTTGCTGTAAAAGTTCTAAAAGATGAATTTACAACAGATACAGAATTTATTAAAAGGTTTAACACAGAAGCACAAGCAGCAGCAAGCCTTTCTCACCCCAATATAGTGTCAATATATGATGTAGGACATGAAGACGAAAACAACTTGTACTATATTGTAATGGAACTTGTACAAGGCAAAACATTAAAAGAAATAATAAATAGCGAAGGCATACTTTCTTGGAAATGGGCTGTAAATATAGCAATGCAAATAGCATCTGCCTTAGAACTTGCCCATAAAAATGGAATAGTGCATAGAGATATAAAACCTCATAATATTATAATTACTGAGGACGGAATTGCAAAAGTTACGGATTTTGGTATAGCAAAAGCAGTATCAAATTCAACAATAACAGCATTTGGAACAACAATAGGTTCAGTACATTATTTTTCACCAGAGCAAGCAAAAGGTGGATTTACAGATGCAAAATCTGATTTATACTCTTTAGGAGTAGTAATGTATGAAATGCTTACAGGAAAAGTGCCATTTGATGCAGATACACCGGTATCAGTTGCATTAAAACATATGCAAGAGGATCCAAAAGAACCTATTGACCTAAACCCAGAAATACCATCAGCAGTAAATCAAATAGTGATTAAGGCAATGCAAAAAGAGCCATCAGCAAGATATCAAAATGCAACAGAGATGTTACATGACTTAAGTAAAGCATTAAAAGACCCGGACGGAGATTTTGTTATAATAGAAAACAAAGATGGCGGATACACTAGAGTAATGCAAGCTATTTCAGATGACCAAATAAATACAGGAAAAAAAGAAGAAGTTAAAACAAAAACAAATTTCTTTACAGAGCATCCTAAAGCTAAAATTGCTATCATAATTTTAAGTCTAATTCTATTATTTGTTGTAGTATTTTTAATAACGAAAATCGCAATAGATGGCGGAATTAAGTCAAAAGTAGATATGCCAAATTTAGTTGGAAAAACACAGGCAGAAGCAGAGCAAATGGCAGATGATTTAGGTATTACCTTAGAAATAACAGAGGTTGCAAGTAGTGATGTTGAAGAAGGAAAAGTAGTATCACAAGATCCAGAATACACAGAAAGTAAAATAGAAAAAGGCTCTACAATAAAAATAAATGTAAGCAAAGGCCCTGAAGAAACCGAAATGGTTAAATTAGAGGGAATGAAAATAGAAGATGCAAGAAATACAGCAGAATCATTAGGAATAACTTTAGATGAACAAACCGAAAATAGTGACACAGTAGAAGCTGGAATAATTATAAAACAAGATACAGCAGTAGGAACACTTGTAAAATCTGGAGACACAGTGGTTGTACACATTAGTGCAGGTGTAGAAAAAGTTAGAGTTCCAACAGTACTTGGAATGGATGAAGGTACAGCAGTAGCAACTTTAAAAAATGCAGGTCTAAATCCAAAAGTTACTTACGAAAGTAATGAAGAAGAAGAAGACGGAAAAGTAATATCTCAAAGCATTGACGCAAATGCAGAAACTGCAAAAAATTCAAATATAGATATTGTTGTAAATAAGATTGTAAAAGAGCAAAAAACAATTAATGTTATAGTTGATGTTAAATCAATTATGGGAAGTAGCTCTTCACAAAATACAAATACTGCAAACGAAACTACAGAAGCACCTGAAACAGTTAATGTTACAATATTAATAGATGGTGTTGAAAGAACACAAAACTCAACAAGTGTTAATAATTCATCATATAATGCATATTCATACACATCAACAGGAACACATGACATAACTGTTAGAGTAGGTTCAAACTATACTAGAACAAGAACAATTAACTTTGATGAATCAGATAACAATAGAAATGTAATATTTGATAGAAATACAGTAAGTGATTAAGTAAAACAAATGTAAAAATTAGTTTTATTAATTGTATAAAAAACATATAATGAAGAACAAAGTATAAAAATATTGCAAAAAAGGGCTATGTATTATAAAATATTCATAGCTCCTTTTGGTGTAGATAAAAAACAGATTTCTATATTTAACAAAAGATTATACATATTGCAAGGAGGGAGTGTCCTTGAACAAAATGAAAGGAATGAATTGTATTATGAAAAAATTTTTGATTGTAATACTCTGTATATTACTTATAGCAGGCATAACTGTTGGAATAATAATATATAATACTAACCAAACAGAGGCATCAATATCTTTAAAGGAATATTTTGAAAAGTTATCAAATCAAGAATATGAAGCAATGTATGATTATGTTATAACAGATACTTCAAAAGAAGATTTTGTAACTAGAATTAAAAATATTTATGAAGGAATAGAAGCGGAAAACATTACTACTACTGTATTAACCAACATAGAAAACGAAGATAATAGCAACATTATAAATGTTACATATAACAATTCAATGGATACTATTGCAGGAAATATGAGTTTTATGAATACAGTTAAACTACAAAAGCAGGACGATGGATATAAAATTTTGTGGGATTCATCAGTGATTTTTCCTGATCTAAAAGACGAATACAAAGTTAGAGTAACTACTTTAGATAGCACTAGGGGAGCTATTTACGATAGGAATGACATAGCGATTGCTAAAGACGGAGAAGCTAATTCGGTAGGTCTAGTTCCAGGGAAAATGGATGGCACTACAAATTTAACAAGGCTTGCAGAACTTTTAAATATTACAGAAGACACAATAAAAAATGCATTATCAGCAAGTTATGTAAAAGAAGATACTTTTGTGCCACTAAGAAAAATATCAAAAGATGAGCAAGATTTAAAAAATCAGCTATTGCAAATAAAAGGAGTTTTAATAACAGATATTAATGCTAGAATTTATCCATATAAAGAGGCTACATCCATCCTTACAGGATATGTTCAAGATGATGAAGGTAAAACTGGCATGGAATATGCATATAATGATAGATTAAAAGGTGAAGATGGCGCAGAAATTTATATTACAGATGTGAATGAGAATAAAATAAAAACTTTAGCAACAAAAGAAGTTAAAAATGGAGATAATATAAAAACCACAATAGACGTAAATATACAGCAAAAATTGTATAATGAATTTAAAAATGATGAAGGTGCTTCAGTTGCTATGAATTATAACAATGGAGAGATATTGGCTTTAGTTAGCACACCATCATATGATGCAAATGATATGACATTAGGAGTTACTGACACAGAGTGGAATAATTTGCAGAATGATGAGAAAAAACCAATGTTTAATAGATATTTGGCTACATATGTTCCTGGTTCATCGCTAAAACCTGTTGTTGGAGCTATAGGGCTAAAGTATAGTAGTTTTACACAAGATGATGATTTTGAAGCAAGTGGAACTAGATGGCAAAATAATAGCTCTTGGGGAGAGTTATATATTACAACACTTGAAACATATTCAGGACCAGCAAATTTAAGAAATGCATTAATTTATTCAGATAATATTTATTTTGCAAAAGCAGCATTAAAAATAGGTAGAACTAATTTGCAACAAGGGTTAGATGATTTTGGATTTAATGAAAAAATATCTTTCGTGCAAGATATATCACAATCAACATATGGATCAATGGATAGTGAGGCAGCTATAGCAAATAGTGGATATGGACAAGACCAAATGCTAGTTAATCCAATACATATGGCAATGATTTATTCAAGTTTTGCAAATGGAGGAAATATGGTAATGCCAGTACTTGAAAGGGCGGAGAATAATAATAGTACAAATATTATAAATGGAACAAATACATCTAATAATTTGAGAGGTTCAAGCAATAGTTTATCAAATAATACAAGTGCCCAATATTACAAAGAAAACGTAATTTCTTCTGAAATAGCCAATATAATAAAACAAGATTTAATAGCAGTTGTAGAAGAAGGAACTGGCAAAGCTGCAAAAGTAGATGGAAAAATAATTGCGGGCAAAACAGGAACAGCAGAAATAAAAGCAGACCAGAAAGATGAAGAGGGTACAGAAATAGGATGGTTCAATGCATTTAATGAAGATGGACTTTTAGTGGTTTCAATGTGTGAAAATGTGAAAGACAAAGGCGGAAGTCATTATTTACTTCCAAAAGTAAAAACAGTTTTTGAATAAAAATAGAAAG
>CALXWN010000064.1:0-5405 GCA_944392415.1 uncultured Clostridia bacterium
CCGGGAATACTTGTTAAATCTTCCATATTGTCAGGTACTTTGCCATTAAATTTTTCTACAATCATTTTACTTGCTGCTTTTAAATTTTTAGCTTTATTTTTATAAAATCCACAAGGATGTATTAATTCTTCTAATACTTTTATATCCATATTGTAAAAGTCATAAACTGTGGGATATTTTTCAAAAATTGCAGGCGTAGTTTTATTAACTCTTTCATCTGTACATTGTGCAGATAAACATACTGCAACAAGCATTTGAAATGGTGTTGAAAAATCTAAACTACATGTTGCATCTGGATGCATTTCTTTTAATTTTTTTATTATTTTTACTGCTTTTTTTTGGTCCATATTTTGCTCCTTAATTTTATATTTAAATTATACAATAAATATAGCTGTTTTTTAACTAATTTAACTATTTTTCGTAAATTTGTTAATTTTTTTTGATTTTTCACTAATTTACTCCTTAAGTTTTTTAATTGTATAACTATAATCTTTCGAACTAATTATTGCTGTTCCACTTACAAGCATAGTGGCTCCTGCTTCTTTAACTTCTTTTGAATTTTCTAGGTTTATTCCTCCATCAGCTTCTATTTCTGTGTCTAAGCCCAGTTCATCAATTTTAGTTTTAGCTTTCTTTATTTTCTGAACAGTTCTATCTATAAATTTTTGTCCGCCTTTTCCTGGCTCAACTGACATAATTAATAATAAGTTTATTTTTGGTAAAAACTTTGCTATTTTTTCTATATCAGTATTAGGTTTAATTGCTAGGCCAACTTTGCATTCTCTACCTTTAATTTGTTCAATATACTTATCTACTTCTGTATCATCTTTGCAAGCTTCATAGTGAAAAGTAATAATATTTGGATTGAATATTGAATAACTATCTACATATTCCTTTATATTTGTAACCATTAAATGAACATCTATTGGCACATTTGTTACTTGATTTAAGTATTCACAATAAATTCTCATTGTTTCAGATGTATCATCTTCTACAAATCTGCCATCCATAACATCAATATGAAAGTAGTCTGTATGAGCCACTTCCAAATTATATATTGTTTGAATAATATCTTCTTTTTTTACACTTAACAGTGATGTTGAAATTTCCATTAATTATATCTCCTCTTATAATTTTCTTCTAGTTCCTTATATATTTTTACAAAATTATCATATCTAGACTTTGATAGTTTGCCATTAAGTACTGCTCTTTTTACACTGCATTCTTTTTCTTGTTCGTAAATATGGCTACATCCTACATATCTGCAATCTTGTATAAATGGAATAAAATCTATAAATTCTTTATCTAAATTTTTGTAGTCTATTTCATTAATATCAAACGTACTAAAACCTGGAGTGTCTGCAATATATGTATTTTTTTCTAATTCATATAAAGTGACTGCCGTTGTTGTGTTTTTTCCTCGCTTATTTTTTTGGCTAACAAATCCTTCTTCTGTAATATTTTGCTCAAATAAACTATTTATAATTGTCGATTTGCCTACTCCTGAATTTCCCGAAAATACGGTAATATTATTCTTTAAATAATCTTTTAATTTATCAACTCCTATATTATTTTTTGCCTGCATTTCAAGCACAGGATAACCTGCTTTTTCATAAATATTTTTTATTTCTTTACTATTTGCTAAATCGCATTTATTAAGTACAATTATACTTTTTAGTTCCATACTCTCTGCAAATGCTAATTGCTTATCTAACATTAATATATCTGGTTCAGGTTCTTTTAGAGAAACAACAAAAACGACCTGTGTAACATTTGCTATTTTAGGTCTTTTTATAAAATTAATTCTTTCATAAATTTTAGTAATAGTTTCGTTTTCTATTTCAACTTTATCTCCTGCAACTGGAGTTAGAGTATTTATTTTTCCATAATTGCTTATAAGTTTAAGTGCATTTTCTTCTCTCTTATTCAATACTTGATTATTATTTTTTAGTTTCCCTCTTGCTGTGCAAATATGTACATTATCTTCTTCATCTACTACTTTATATTGATTTGCTACATTCTGTATAACTGTTGCTTTCATAAAACTCCTCAATTTATATCTCTTTATTATATAGGAAAAACTTGATTTTCCCTATATAATAAAATCAAAAATTCAATTTTTCTTATTTTTACAATACATTTAATCTATTCCCATAATCTTCTTTGCTCTTTCCACATCTTTATTGCTTGCCACTCTAACATCTTCTAATTCATATGGTAGTCCAAGCTTTTCCCATTTATACTTTCCTAAATCATGATATGGTAAAAACTCAAATTTTTCTACATTAATTGTTTTTAGAAAATCTTTTAATTCAAGCAAATCCTCTTTTTTATCTGTAATGCCCGGTACTAAAACTTGCCTAATCCATATTCTCTTATTTTTTTCATTAATATATTTTGCAAATTCTAATTCTAGACTATTTGAAGATCCTGTAAGCCATTTACAAGTTTCATCATTAATAGATTTTATATCCAATAAAAATATATCAGTCAAATCAACAATTTGCTTTATTTTATCAGTAATTGTGAACATTCCAGAAGTATCTAAACATGTAGAGATGTTTTGTTTTTTAAGTTCTTGAAATAGGCTTACTACAAAATCTTGTTGCAAAAGTGGCTCTCCTCCGCTTAAGGTAACTCCTCCATTTGATGCAACAATATAATTTTTATACCTCATTATTTTTTCTACAACTTGTTTTACTGTATATTGCTCACCTGAATTAATATCCCACGTATCTCTGTTTTGGCAATACTTGCATTTTAGATGACATCCTTGCATAAATACTACAAATCTTATTCCCGGTCCATCTACTGCACCTAAACTTTCAAATGAGTGTATTCTTCCTGTTACGTTTTCGTTATTCATTGCTTGCTCCTTTTTATTTTGCGCTGTCAATGGGGACGCCCCTTTTTGACACTATCGTGTCAATGAAAGGACGTCCCCATTGACACATTAACATCAATTAAATTTTTTCTTGAATAGTTCTAGCTATAACTTCTTCTTGTTGTTCACGAGTAAGTTTTACAAAGTTTACTGCATATCCAGATACACGTATTGTTAAATTAGGATAATTTTCAGGATGATTCATTGCATCTATAAGTAAGCTTCTGTCAAACACGTTTACATTTATATGATGTCCTGTTTGCATAAAATATCCGTCTAACATACTTGTTAAATTATTAATTCTTTCTTCTTCACTATGACCAAGTGTAGATGGTGTTATAGCAAATGTATAAGAAATACCATCTTCTGAATATTCATAAGGAAGTTTTGCTATTGAGTTCATTGAAGCAAGCGCTCCTGACTCATCTCTTCCATGCATTGGGTTTGCTCCAGGTGCAAATGCAACTCCTGCTTTTCTTCCATCTGGTGTGCTTCCAGTATTTTTACCATATACAACATTTGATGTAATTGTTAAAATAGATAATGTTGGGTCTGCATTTCTGTACATTTGATGTTTTTCTATTTTCTTCATAAATGTTTTAACTAAGTTTACAGCAATTTCATCAACTCTATCATCGTCATTTCCGAATTTAGGGAAATCACCTTCTACTTCATAATCAACTGCTAGTCCATTATCATTTCTAATTACTTTAACTTTTGCATATTTTATAGCTGAAATAGAATCAACAGCTACTGAGAAACCAGCAATTCCACAAGCCATTGTTCTTCTTATTTTTCTATCATGTAAAGCCATTTCTAAAGCTTCATAAGAATATTTATCATGCATATAATGGATTGCATTTAATGCTTTTATATAAATTTTTGCAACATAATCCATCATTTGGTCAAATTTTTCCATTACTTCATCATAATTTAAGTACTCAGAAGTTATTGATTCAAATTTTGGAGCTACTTGTTTTCCAGACATCTCGTCTTTTCCACCATTTATTGCATATAGAAGTGTTTTGGCTAAATTTGCTCTAGCGCCAAAGAATTGCATTTGCTTTCCTATTTTCATAGCAGATACACAGCAAGCAATTCCATAATCATCTCCTAATGTAATTCTCATTAAATCATCATTTTCGTATTGTATTGAAGATGTTGCAATTGATATTTTTGCACAATACTTTTTAAATCCCTCTGGTAAATTCTTTGACCATAATACTGTTATGTTTGGTTCTGGAGCTGGTCCTAAATCTTCTAATGTATGAAGTAATCTAAATGAATTTTTTGTAACTAATGTTCTTCCATCAATCCCCATACCACCAATGCTTTCAGTTACCCAAACTGGGTCACCACTAAATAAAGCATTGTATTCAGGAGCTCTTAAAAATCTTACCATTCTTAGTTTTAATACGAATTGGTCCATTAATTCTTGAGCAACTTCTTCTGTAATTGTGCCATTTTTCAAATCTCTTTCCACATATATGTCTAAAAATGTGGAAACTCTACCTAAGCTCATTGCTGCACCATTTTGGTCTTTTATTGCACCTAAATATGCAAAATATGTCCATTGGAATGCTTCGTGAGCATTTTTTGCAGGCTTAGATATATCAAATCCATATTTTTCAGCCATTGCTTTCAATTGTTTTAAAGCTTCTATTTGGTCATGAATCTCTTCTCTATCACGAATTACTTCTTCTGTAAATTCATCTGTATCTAATATGTTTAGCTCATCTTGTTTTTCAGCAATTAACGCGTCTACACCATATAAAGCAACTCTTCTGTAATCACCTATAATTCTTCCACGTCCATATCCATCTGGAAGTCCTGTTAATAAGTGTGAACTTCTAGCTGCTCTTATATCTGGTGTATATACTGCAAAAACGCCATCATTATGAGTTTTTCTTAACTCATGATATATGTATTCAATCTCGTGGTCTACTTTATATCCATAACTTTCGCAAGATTTTTCAACAATTCTTATACCACCATTTGGCATAATTGCTCTTTTTAGTGGAGCGTCTGTTTGAAGTCCAACTATTGTCTCTAAATATTTATCAACATAACCCGCTTCATATCTATTTATTCCTGAAGGAGTTTTTGTATCTACATCAAGTACTCCCTTTTCTCTTTCAACTTTATATAAATCTTGTATTTTATCCCATAACTTAGCACTTTTTTCAGTAACATTTGCTAAGAAACTTTCATCACCATCATATGGTGTATAATTTGCTTGAATAAAGCCTCTTACATCTATTTCTTTTGTCCATTCTCCTTGTTTATTAAAACCTTCCCATTCTTTAAAATCCATAATTCTACCTCCTTTATTTTTATATAATTTTAATTTATATTTTGCATTACGCTAGAAATTATGCATAAGTTAGTAATCTCTCAAAAAGAGTTAACTATTATGTCATTCTTTTTTCATTTTTTCCTCATCTATATTATCATAAGATATAGCGTTTATCAACTAATTTTTCATAAATATTATGGGCAAAAAAAGAGAGATGGGAATTAT
>CALXWN010000065.1:0-5385 GCA_944392415.1 uncultured Clostridia bacterium
TTTTGTAAAAGATGTGTTGCAAATGAATGTCTTA
Organism: uncultured Clostridia bacterium; assembly: GCA_944392415.1. GTDB lineage: Bacteria > Bacillota > Clostridia > TANB77 > CAG-508 > CAG-793. Next base: position 35 of record CALXWN010000065.1, read on the forward strand.
AAACGTGTGGTGTAATGTCTTTTTCAATGTGAGCTTGTTCTTTGTAGTATTTAACTATTTTCCAAAAACCTTGTCTTGTAAGTCTTGAGCCATTTACATTAACAAATAATGCTTTATTGCTTTCATCTTTAATTAATATAGGTCTAGCCTTGTCTATGTATTCTTTTAATGCTTTTTCAGCAAGTGCACCAAGAGGTATAGTTCTTGATTTTTTGCCATTTGAACAAGTAACTGTGTCTTCATTAAAGTTTATATCATCTATATTTAAATCAATTATTTCAGTAACCTTCATACCTGTAGCATATGCAAATTCTAGCATTGCCTTATCTCTAGTTCCTTTTAAGTCAACATCTTTTGGTTGATCAAGTAATAATTCTACTTCGTCTGATGTAAGTACACAAGGAACTCTTTTTTCTATTTTAGGAGATTGTATTGAAACTGTAGGGTCATTTTTAGCTTTCTTTGTTCTAAGTAAAAATTGATAAAAAGACCTTATTGAAGCTAAGCTTCTTGAAGCTGTAGAAGTCTTTTTGCCCTCTTCTTGTAATTCTTTTAAATAATTTTTGATATCTTCTTCTTTTGCTTTTGCAAAATTGATGTTATTTTTCATCACATAGTCTCTAAATTGCATAATATCTCTTCTGTATGATTGTAGAGTATTATCCGACAATTTTTTATCATTTTGTAAGAATTCTAAAAAAAGTTTAATCTGTTTATCCATTTTTGCTCCCCTATTCTTATATATTTTTTAATTGTTTACTTAAACTTATTATGTTATATCAAATTATTTAGTAAAAGTAAAGACTTTTTATAAATAATTTACAATTAATTTTTTATAAATAGTTTACAACGCTTACAAGCAAATTACTGCTTATATATGTTTCAATCAATGAGCCAACGGCCATTATTACAAGCATTATAAGACAAAATACTGTGTGTCTAATTATTTCTAATTTTATATTTTCTTTTCTTCTATCTTTCATTATTGATTTATATAGATTAATTCCGCTAACAGCTACTGCTAACATACACGGGATTAGAATTATATTATGTATTAACATAGATGACAGAACAAAAGCTATGCCTTTTCCTGTACCTAATGTCATAACAACTGATGAAATAGTGTATCCCATGCAAAATCCTTTGTACCCTACCATTCCATAAACAGCTGGTATACCAATAACTACTAAACTCATAAACCATAGAATAATTACTAAGAACAAATTATTTCCGAACGAACTTTTTAATAGCTTAAAATAGTCTAATTTTGAACCATTTTTTAATTCTGTAATAAATGTATTTATATAATTAGTTATCTCGGTTTCTTGCTCTTCAGAGGAATTATTTACTACAATTAGTCCAATAATTAATCCTAATAAAAATATTATTATTAGAATAAAATACGTTCTAATGTTTCTAGTTATATGTTCCTCTATAACTTTTTTTATATTTCTCATTCTATTCCTCCTAATACATAATATCTATGTATTAGGAAATAAAAATAGAACTTGTTTTTATCCTATTTGCACTTTGCCGTATACTCCGCCACCACCGGCGTGTATATGCATTTGACCTTTTCTTGCACCATCAATTATTTCTGCCTGCTTTGCACCTATTGCCGCTTCTATATCGTCTTTTGCAATTTTATGTAAAATTGTCATTTCTGTACCAAAGTTTGATAATAGCTTTTCTATTGTTTTTCCACCTACACCCGGCATAAATCCAAGTGGTATTTGATAATTATACTTTGGTCTAAAGCTTGGACTTTTTGATTCTTGGTCTTTTATAATTTCAATTCTATCATAAACACCCATTGTAATATTTGTACCACCACATTTGTCACAAACAGTTGCTGGTGGAGGCGTTTCAATAGAGCAGTTACAATCTTCGCAAAAACTACGATTGTACTTACCAAGTTTAGGGTCAAGCCCATAGTTTGCTAATATTTTTCTACCATCTTCCATTTTTATAGCTTTCATAATCTCTTTGAAGCTAATTTTATCTACTAATAATTTATTGTATTCTCTAGCGATTTTTGGAAGTGAGTGTGCATCTGAGTTAGTTATAAAATTTTTATTTGCAAGCTCACTTATTTCATCAGCAATATATGTATCAGCACTTAAGCCAAGTTCTACTGCAAATATTTTGTCGTATTTTTCTTTGAAAATTCTTGATAATCTTTCTGTACAATTTCCATAATAACTTTTAAATGGAGTAAATATGTGAGCTGGTATTAATACTCCATTGTATTTTTCTACTATGTCAATAAGTTCATATCCTGAAATGTCTGATTTTTGAGTACTTAGAGTTATGTTATGTATATGTTTTGACATTTCTTTTGAAAAGTCTTTTATATCTTTTAAACTTGGAAAATAACATAGATTGTGTGCACATCCATGTTTTCCATCTTCTCTAGTTTCAGTAGTTTCTACTTCACTACCAAGTATTATACAAATTTTATCTTTGTATATTATTCCGCCATCTTCTATTTCGTAGGCTTCACCTGTTTTTAAAAAGTTCTCTATATCTTCAATTACATAAGGAGATGCACAGTCTATTATTCCTACAACATCTATTCCTTTTCTTTCAAAACATTCTTTAGCAATATTTGCAAAGTTTAGTGACTTTGCTGCTGTTATTTTTATTGGTTTTCCATTTTCACTTCTTCCTATGTGTACGTGTAAATCTGCAAATATTTCGTTCATTGTTTGATTAGTCCTCTCTATTGTATTGTTATAGTTTTTTTATTAATTATCTTTCATCGTTGTCACTTCTATCTGACTCCTCTTTTTTATCATATTGTGAATATTTATCTTTATCTATCTGGCTTTGTAAAGTTTGCCCCATAGTTTGTCTTGAAGCTCCATCAACATCAACCATAATAGAAGCTGCTAATTCTTCTGTATTTATGTCTTGATTTGTAGCTTTTGCTTGTTCGCCTCGTTTAACTCTAGCAATAGCTCTGGTAATACTATCATAAAATGTTCCTGCATAGTTCATTCCTCTTCTTATATCATCTAATTCCTTACCTACAGGAGTATTTTGATTTAAGGCTGTATTATATGGTTCAGCCGCACTTTGTAAAGCATTCATACTAATCAATCCTTATCTAATGTATTTAGGTTTTTAAAAGGCTACCCATAAACCTTTTTTTGTTAAATGCAATTCGTTTTTTCATTAACTCAAAATAGCATTGCACTATCCTTGCTATATAAAGCTATTATTTAAGGTTCATACTTCCACCTTATCCATAAAGTTAACAAATCCTAAAAATTCATCCAAATATCTATTATATTTTCCGTTTAAATTTCTATATTTTAAAAGTACTACTGCTTCATCAGTTTTAAAGCCAACTCTTTCTGGTCTATTTAAAAGCATACCACCAAATTGATCTGTAAGCTCTATTATATCACTCTCTGGCTCTCTATTTTCTGCAATTGTATATCTATTTACGCCCTCACAGATTCTGCAAAAACGTTCATCAAAACCAAGCTTAGCTAAATACTCTGCACCTCTTTTAGCATAGCTTCTTATATCTTCTAAATCAGTAGCATTTTCTTTTTTCATGCAGTCACATAAAAGCCTAGCTGTAATAACTAAGTTATCGTCAATATTCTCTTCCGGATAATTTTCATGTAAATAATCTAAGAAAAGCTTAGTAATAAGCGTTTTAAAAACTACGGTATTATCATAAAAAATACCTGTTTTCTTCTTTAAATAATACATTATTTCCATTTTTTTAAGCCAGTCTTTTTCCCCTAGCATATAAGACGCAAATGTTTCTCCTCCCATTTTGCTTCCTCCTCTTTGGTTTAAATTATATTTCAATATGTAAACTTTTTCAATCTTTGTAACAGAAATGTAATATTTAAATTTTAGCAAATACCTTTTATTGCAATATAAGGCCTTTTGTGTAATCAAGTCCTGCCTTTGAATCTTTTTTGTATCCAATTGTGTATATGTCTGTAGCCATTTTGTCAATTTCAAGCATTCTGCTTAGTGCTTTTTGTTTACCAAAGCAATGTCTTTTATTTTTATTAGATACTTCATATTTTTTTAAAGAAGTAATAACCTTTGCTTTACTATTTATTTGAGATAAAAGCATTTTTCCTTTTTCAGAACAACCAAGTACTCTAATGTATGGAGTTATTTTTTTAGACGTTTCCATATCTTTTTTAGTTATTCCTAGTAATGCATAAAGTAATATTCTTTGAATTCTAGTTTGTGTATATCTTTTAGATTTTATTCCATTAATTAACTCTATCAAATTATTTGTTTTATTTGAAACTTCTTTAATTAAATATTCAAGTCCTTCGCTCACGTCTGGTAAATTTGCAATTTGTTTTACTGTCATACTTCTTAGTTTATAAATAATTTCATCATTGTAAGCTATAATGTCTAGCACATAAGTTCCCTGTCTTAAATTATTTAGCAAAATACTATATGATTTTGCTGGCACAACTTTTCTAACTTCTTCTAGCTGATTGTGTAATAACAAATTTCTTATTCCCGTTGCGCTTGCATATTCATCAATTATTTTTGTACTATTATAATAAACTTTTTCTCTTTTTACGCCAAATGGTACTATACTACTTTTTTGTTTTTTCAATGCCTTTAAATATTCAATTGCTAAAATATTATTAGAACCTTTTACTACATTGGCATATCTTTTTATATCATTTAAATACATCATAAGAGCATTTTCTCTCGCCTTTGGAAAAGAGTTTCCTTTGCCAAGTTCATGTTCCAAAATTGCCTTATATTCAGGTGGTTCATTAACTAAAACATTTGCAATATTATTAAGTGTAGATACGTCATTTGCTTCCATACCAAATGAAATAGTATCTACTATGCCTAATTCATTTAATATTTTTACAGCACCATTTGCAAAATTTTCTGCACTAGAAACACTATAAATCGTTGGTAATTCTATAACCAAATCGGCATCTCCATTTAGAGCCATTTTAGTTTTTTCCCATTTATTTATAACTGATGTATTTCCTCTTTGAGTAAAGTTTCCAGTCATAACAGCCACGACAAAATCGGCACCTGTTTGTGCCTTTGTATTTTGTATATGATAACTATGACCATTGTGAAATGGATTGTATTCTGCTATTATGCCTACAACCTTGCTCAACTTTGTTTGCCTCCTTATGTATTTTTTATATTTGCTTTTTTAGTTTTCCCTTGAACCTTTTTTAATTTACTGATATAATATCACAAACTTTGCATTTTAGCAATAATTGTAAAACATTTTAAGGTTACAATTCACACTTGGAATGCTCTAGAACACCATTTATGGATTGTAATTAAAAAAATTAGAAGAATTAATAATGAAAGGAATTTAATAT
>CALXWN010000066.1:0-5359 GCA_944392415.1 uncultured Clostridia bacterium
CCTGCTTTTTTATCCTTTCTAATAATCTTTTGCTATTTTTACTTTTTTCTGATTTCTTTTTATTATTCTCATTTTGATTTTCCTCCCTTGTATTTTTAGTTTGATTTTTTCTATTAATCTCTATCTCTATTTAAAATTATTTCTCTTTTTAAAAACAATAAAAAACTATATACTTTAAGCATATTTTATATACGCCTAAAATACATAGTTTTTCTACCATGTTCACATAAATTTATTTTATTAAATCTTACGATATATATACAGCCTCAAGGCTTTCAGCGTTTTTTGTCATTTGTTTTGTCTCCTTTGTTTTTCTTTATTATATATTTTGCTTACTCTATTTTCAAGCAATTTTTTATTATATAAGTATCTACTAATATAAATTTTATTTTATGTTATTTATACTTTAATGAAGTCTTTGTCGAATTTTGTCGAAAACTACTTGACATCCTAAATTTAAAGGTATAGTATTTAGCTAAGTTATTTTTCCCTGAAGGGAGATGTCCCTTCTACAACGCAAAGGAGAAAATTTATGGACACGATTTTTTCGAGAGACAACCTTCGTATTTGGCGGGATATGGACGATGGTTCATTGAACTTTATGTTCATTGAAAACGGAAAAGGTTGCGTCAAGCATCCTTATCCTGTTTCTAAGCAAGACGCTTTTATCTTTATGATGCCGTACATCTATGAGCTTGCTTACTTTGAAGCTTATGGTGTACCTTATAATCTTGACCAATATCAAAAGGCTATCAGTCTTCAAAACTCTCTTGAAGATTGGCTGACTTCTCAAATTGCCTATAGCAAAATGAGTTTGACCGAAGCTCGTCTTGTTCTTAACGAGCTTTATCTGCCCACCGAAAACTTTTCTTCTATCTAATCTGCTTTTGTAGATTACCAACCTCTTTTTCAAAACTTGGTGAAGAAAAAATAGAAAAATTTATTTTTTCTTATTCATCAAAAAAAACAGCAAATCGGTACCTCGAAATGAGATACCGATTTGCTGTTTACAAATTAAATTTTAGATCTTTTACTAAGTAGAAATTTATTCAATAAGTTTTTGCTTTAATATTTTAAATTAATGTTTCATCATATCTTTTATAGCTTCTACTTCTTCATCTGCATTTAGTCTCATAAATATTGGTTCGCCTTTTTCTATTACTTTGGCATTCTTTATGTCTTTATATTCTTTTAAAGAATCCCATGTAACATTATTACTCATTCCAAGTTGTCTTAACATATTGTCTGACGTTTCTTCCATTAGTGGTCTTATTAAAATTGCAATTTCTCTTAAATTAGCAATTAAGTGGTAAATACAAGATTTTAATTTTTCTTTGCTTTCTTCATCTTTAGCTAAAACCCAAGGTGAAGTTTCATCTATATATTTATTGGTTCTTGAAATGTAATTCCAAATTTCTTTTAAACTATTTGCAAATTCAAAGTTATTTATTTCTTTTTCAAAATTTGTGATGGCATCCTTTGATGCATTTTCCAAATCTTCATCTACTTCGTTTTGAAGGCCATTATACTCTGGAATTACTCCATCAAAATATTTGTTAACCATTGAAATTGTTCTATTTAATAAGTTGCTTAAATCATTACATAAGTCAAAGTTATATCTTTCAACAAATTCTTCTGGTGAGAATAAACCATCTTGTGATGTTGGTAATTCTCTAATTAAGAAATATTTTGTAGCATCCAAGCCATATCTCTCAATTAGTTGCTCAGGATAAATAACATTTCCTTTAGATTTACTCATCTTGCCATCTTTCATAACAAACCAATTGTGTACAAATATTGTTTTTGGAAGTGGTAAATCTAGTGCCATTAAGAATATAGGCCAATAAATTAAATGAAACCTTGCAATGTCTTTTCCAACTAAGTGTACATCTGCTGGCCAGAATTTTTTAAATTTGCTATCATCATCTGATAAATATCCTAATGCTGTAATATAATTTGTTAAAGCATCTAGCCATACATAAATAACATGTTTTGGATCGCTTTTAACTTTTATTCCCCAGTCAAAAGATGTTCTTGTAACACACAAATCTTCTAGCCCTGGTTTTATAAAGTTATTAATCATTTCAGTTTTTCTATAATCTGGCTTTATAAAATCTGGATGAGTATTGTAATATTCTAAAAGCCTGTCTGCATATTTTTTCATATTGAAGAAATATGCTTCTTCCTTCATTTTTGTAACTTCTCTACCACAATCAGGACATTTGCCATCTACTAATTGTGTTTCTGTAAAATATGATTCACAAGGTTTGCAATACCAGCCTTCATATTCTCCTTTGTAGATATCTCCTTGTTTTAGAAATCTTTCAAATATTTTTTGAACAGCTTTGCAGTGATATTCATCAGTTGTTCTCATGAAAATATCATTATCTATTTTCATAGTTTTCCATAATTTCTTAGCTACATCTGCTTGAACATCTACATATTCTTGAGGAGACATATTTTCATCTTTTGCCTTATCCTCTATTTTTTGTCCGTGCTCATCTACACCAGTTAACATTAAGCAGTCATATCCTTGCATTTTTCTTAGCCTCTTTAGCATATCTGCTAAAACTGTTGTGTAAGCTGTGCCAATGTGAAACTTTCCACTTGGATAGTAAATTGGTGTTGTGACATAATAATTTTTGTCCATAATATTCTCCTCCTCATAAAAATTTAAACTATAAAAAATTATATCACAAATAACTTGAAAAAACTATACTTTTAGCAATTTTTTTACGATGGGACGGTCCTTTTCGTAAAATTTTACGTTTTGCTCCGTCCCCAAAGTAAAAAATTAAATATTATCTTTCCTAATTGTTTCTATTATATTTTGCTTATTTATTTTGTTTAATGAATATTTCATTATTCCGCCAATTAGCAAGAATACTACTACAACAGCTACGACTGTTGGCATTACTGGAAATGTATATTCCATTAAAATTCCTTCTCTAAATGCTAAGTATAGAAGGTATGAGCCAAGTACTCCAAGTGGCAGTCCTATTATGATTGATTTTAGACCATAGAATATGCTTTCTAATCTAATCATTCTATTGAATTCTTTTTTAGTCATTCCAATTGATTTTAAGTTCGCAAATTCTTTACTTCTTAAATTCATATTGCTTGTTATTGTATTAAATATATTTGTTACACCTATTAATGAAATTACTATTATAAATCCATATAGGAATATTGCTATTACTAATATTAATGAATTTTGTCTATCCGCTTCTTTTTGTATGTTTACTGTATATACATTTTGGTAATTTGCATTTACGTCTTTTTCCAGTCCTGATGCATCATCTGAATTTACATATAATGTTCCAAAAATCCAGTCAAACCTATCTATAAATTCATCACTTACTATCATTGTGCCTTCTGTATAAGATGTTGTTTCTAATCCCATTGGCTTTTGGGTTGTTTGCGCAATAATTGGTGCTGTAACGTTTTCTACAACTTCTGCACCATTTCCAGATACATCAAAGGTTATTTCGTCGCCTCTATTGTAATCATATATTTCGCCAATATATTTTCTGTAACTTCCATCTTCATTATATAGATATCTTTCAAAATCATCTATCCAAATTATTTTGTCTTTCGCCTCTTTATAATTTAGTCCTAAATTACTTATATATCTTTGATATTCGTCATCGCCAAGTGCTAGCATTACCACTTTATATTCTGCACCTTCTCCACTTTCAATTGCTTCTGAATATTCTGATGTTAAGTTTGTCAAATATTCTCTGCCATCTTTTGATAATTTCAAATCATTTGTACTCATATTTATATATAAATGTTTTGTTATTGTATATAAATTTACTCTCTCATCTTGAGCTATTTTTTTATAAGTATTATATGCCTCATTTTTATCTATGTTGCTTCCGCTTATTGATACTTGTAAATTATACTTGTAGTCTGTTAGTGCCTGATTTGATACTGTAAAGCTGTATTGCACTAGTGATGTTATTGATATAAATATAGCAATACTTACTACTAAAGATATTACTGTTGTACGATATTTTTTTCTATTTCTTTTCAAATTTTTGTATGCTATATCTCCACCTACACCAAATATTTTTTTGATTATTTTTGGAGATTTTACTTTTTTACCTTTTATTTTTATGTCTTCATTACTTCTTATTGCATCTATTGGAGATAATTTTGCTGCTCTTCTTGCAGATGCTTTGCAAGAAAAATAGATTGTTATTACTGCCAATATTATTGAAAATATTATTGCTGTAACTGGCACTGAATATATAAATGTTACGTCATCTATAATTTTTCCAATTAAATTATTTAATATTATTGATAAAATCCAATTTACTAATATTCCCAGTAATATTCCTGATGGAATACCAATCAATCCTAATATTGCACCTTCAAAAAGTACATTTTTTCTTATTTGCTTTTTGGTTGCACCTATTGATGATAACATTCCATATTGTCTCGTTCTTTCTGTTATTGATATTGCGAAACTATTTCTTATAACAAATACACTTGAAATTATAATAATAACTACTACCACAATTCCTACTAAATATAACATTCTCATATATGAGCTGTTTACACCAATGCCTTCAAATTGTAATACATTGTCATTTAAACTTATGTCATATTTACTTCCAACCTCTTCTTTTGTAGTTCCTGTTGATAGTTCCATTATTCCAATGTAGCTATTTGCTTTTTGGTCTTCTGCATTTAGCCCCAAAATATTGCATAGTACTTCTTCATAATTTCTTACACCATCTTTTGTAAAATTCGCAAATATATTTGCTGTATCTCCCAAATTGTTTACATCTAAATATGTTAATGCTGTAAAGCCCGGTGCAGAATATGGTTCTAATGTATAATTAAGCCTTTCCATTATCCCAACAATAGTATAGATTTTTGTGTACACAGGTTCTAAATATTCTTCTTGTGTATAAATATCATCTTGTGTAAGTTCTTTTCCATCTAGTAACCTTTTTGAAATATCTAATGTCAATGTGTCTCCTATTTTTAAAGGATTTTCTGGCTCACTTAAATCTAATTGGTTACCTTCTGTTTGCATATAGTCATAAATGTTTTGACTTATAACTATTTCACTGCTATTGGTTGGAAATCTACCTTCTGTTAATTTTATAGGAAGTTTACTTTGCGCGCCATTATCTATAGCAACTATGTGAAAATATGGTTTGTCTTCATTTGTTGATTCATTAAATCTCGCATAACCTATATCTGATGTTAAAAAGTAATCATCTATATTTCTATTTTCTGCTATATATGATAAATCTTCAGTTGGTACATCTTTGAACTCTACCTGATAGTCACCATTATTTTTTATAAAATAATCTTGTAATGTTGCTTTTCCGCTAGTTACCAT
>CALXWN010000067.1:0-5348 GCA_944392415.1 uncultured Clostridia bacterium
TTTTTCACATAAAAAACATCTTAATATTTTATTAAGATGTTTTATAGAAAAATCATACTTCCGGTGCAAATCTTAGTTCTGCATACCATTCTTCTTTAAAGTCTTTATCATACTCTACACATCCAAATATTTCAGGCATTTCTTTTTGGAAATATTTTAGAAGTGGAATTAATAATTGTCTTATAGCAGGATGTGCATGGTTTGAAGTTCTTAATTCTAGTATGTGCTTCCATTCTCTTATATCTGCTGTCATTGTTACTTCTGCTGCTGTGCTATGTGGTAAAACTAGTCTGCACATATCTGTTGATGCGTTTAATTTTTTCATTTCTAAATAATGTTTTTCCATATCTTCCATAGCTTTTTTCCATTCAGCATATACTTTTACATCTTCAATGTATGCTGGATTTATGCATTTTATTTCATTTCCGTATTTATCTTTATCATAGCTACAATATCTTGTTGATTCTATAGAAAAACTTCCAAATCTATGTCTTGTTAAGTCTTTGTAAACTCCTATGTCACAGTACATTCTTATTGTAACTTTTTCATGTTCTAATACTGATTCGTGTCCTCTATTTATACAATTTTTTAATAAATTTTTATAACTATCTTCTGTTATATTTCCTTCTGAGCGATAACATGTTCTGCAAGCTCTTTCTATTTTTTTCATTATTTTAATTCCATCTATTTTTTCAACTTCAATCCATGGTTCTACTATTTTCATACTTCTAATTACTCCTTACTAATATTTTATTTATCAATATTACAATATATATTCTAAAACAATTCAGCGAACGAAGCTATACGCCGCTTAAACATAAGGTTTAAGCGCGTCATGTGTCTTTATCTCTTTTAAAGCTGAGTGAAGCGTGCAAGCTGGAGCGAAGCGACCCGCGCAGTGAATTGTGGCAGAATATATATTGGAATTATATATCTTAAAATTATGAATAATTTTAACTCTTATATATAGAATTAAGCACAAAGTTATTATTATACATTATTGACCCTATATTTGAATTATATATTAATTCTAATAGCCCTGTATTTGATATTAATGGAGCGATCATTGATATTACAGCAAATATTGCATAAATTATTATTGCACCTTCTATTGCGCCACAAATTGCTCCTCCAACTTTGTTTACTTGGCTTAATAGTGGTATTTTGTCTATTATTTTTGCTACAACTTTAATTATTGCTAAAATAATTCTTACTATAATAAATATTGCTATAAACACTATTACAGTAATTATTCCACCTGCAATTTCTTTGCCTATTGCATCAAAAGCCTCTTCTTTTGATGTGTTTACACTTTCTGTTATGCCATTAATATAATTTACTATTCCTTTTGGTAAATTTGAATTCTCTTCTACTTTAAAGTCTGTATCACTTAATGGTATGTTTTGTGAAATTGTTTGAGCTAGACTTTCATCAAAACTTGTATTTTCAATAACTGCATTTGTTATTGGTCTACAAAGCAATATTGCAAGTATTAATGCAACAACAACTGCTGCTATATCTATTATGCAAGATATAAGTCCTTTTTTTAGTCCTACAAATATTGCTGATACCATAATAATAATGATGATTAGATCTACCGCCATTTTATTCTCCTCCCTTATTTAAAATTTTATCATATTATTTTTATAAACTCACACATTAATTATAAACTAATTATTTCAACTCTATCCCTGTATATTATTCCTGCCACATTATCTCCAATAACAATGTTTTTGTAATTTTGCCTTGATGTAAAGTGTTTTAATAGCCATGCACTATGATTCAAAAATACTATTTCATTTCCCATATCTACTGCTAAAATGTTATCACTGCAATATAAACCGCTAGGCATTTGTTCTAAAAGGTACGTACTTTCGCTCGAGTTTTTTTCGTTTATTATTTTTACCTCATATTCGCTACTTAATATGCCAGATTGATTTTCCTGTATTTTGCTAATATAATTACTCATTTCTATATCTAAAAATAGTACATTATCCTCTATATCTGTTATTTTTTCTGCATTACCTTCATTTAACCTATATACAGAATTATCATATTGGCATATTAAATTATTGTTATTATATTCTATATCTATTATTAAACTATTGTTTTCCGGATTATATGTATATATAATAGCTTCTGAAGGTGTACTTTTGGCCTTTTCTACAGATACTGTTTTTACTGATGACGATATTACTGTTCCTGATGTGTTTGCCTCTGCAAAACTCAAATAATTGTTATCTTCTGATATGTCTACATTAGTAGCAACAGTTGATGATAAATATGTTTTAAATTCTTCATCGCCTGTTATGCCATACATTACAATTACTGATTTGTATGTTGTTCCTGTTAAAACTACTCCTACGGCTCCGTTTCTGTTTACTGTCATATATGCTACATTTCCTTCCATGGTCTTTTGCCATCGAAGACTAGTATTATATATTAAATAAACATTTTGACTTCCTTTGTCAGCCAGAAGCAAGTATCTTCCACACGACTCAAATATTGGATTGTTTACTTGCACATTTATAGTGGTTTCTTCTTTACCAGAAGTATTATATATAGTAAGTTTGTTATTTTGCAAAATTACTATATGATTATCATAAGCATATATACTTGCATTTTCATTTTCAATAGAAATTGTTGGTAAATCTTCATCTATAATATTTTTTCTAAATATGTATTCATCCATCCAATCTCTAACATCTTCATTTGTCACATACAAAGAAATGACTGTAATGACTGTAATTGCTACAATTATACCTATTATCCATACGATTTTTTTCTTCATTACCGTTCCTTTCTCGCTTTGCTTTAATAGCACACAAGAATAGAATTTTATAATTTCCTTTTTTCTTTAATATTCTATAATAAATAAATTTCTTTGTAAAGGAATTTTAAAATAAAATTGTTACAATTCATTAATGTAAATGTTCTTAAATACCAATATACATTCTCTCTCATTTCGCCGCGCGGGTCGCTATTCGCTCCAGCTTGCACGCCCAGCTCCGCTCCTACGTCGCCTGCGCTCACTTGAAATGTTCGAGAACATATATTGGTATTTTTTATAATATATCTACTGAATTGTAACAATCTTTATTTTTTTCTTTTTCTTACAATTGCAACTATTATGCCTGCAAGAATTATGACTACAGGAATTGCGAATATTATCCAAAGCACAGCTCTATTCTCTTGTTCTGTAATAGCATCAAAAGTTACTAATCCTGTATCTTTTCTTATTCTAATAGCATCTTCTCTGTCTGATAGATATGCTATTGTATTAAGTATTATGTCTTTATTTTGTCTTATTGAAATAGGTGTACCATAGCTTCCTGCAATTTGTACAGTATAGTTTGTTGCAAATAATGCGTTTGAGTATGCTACAAGTGTTGATTCTGTATCATCATCAATCTTTTTTGTTAATATTTCTGCAGTAACAAATGGTCCCTCTTCATCACTGTCCAGTTTTTGTGATATATCTGAATTTACGTCTTCTCTATAAAATGATGTATCTGTTGATTCTAAGAACGGACTAGCTGTAACTCCTAATTCTTCTAATTCTTCATCTGATACTGTATTTATTTTTCCTGAGTCTAATAGTGCTACCATACCATCTGTATATAAATCTTGTACTATACTATTATATGACATTTGAGGTATAATCAAATCTGGTGTTCCAGCAATCATATGGTCTGTACTTTGTTCACATACAACGCCACTCGAAAAGTTTATTCCAAACTGAGATAGTATTTTTGTAATATTTGGATACGTTGTACTTTCTGTCCATCCGTTTATAAACATATATGGATCTTGCATCCAAACTATTTTTCCACCAGCATTTATATAATTTTGTATTTTTTCTGTTTCCAAGTCTGTAAAATCACTTGTTGGATTCGCTATTATTAACACATCACAAGTTTCTGGCATATCTGATGTAAGTAAATCTAATGTATTTACATCATTTACATCATTTTCAATATATGTAGCAAGAGTTCCCATTGCTCCTGTAGATTGGTCAATTCCATATTCACCATGGCCTGTTAAGAAATATATTTGTGGCTTTTGTGCTATTGTAACATCAAGTATTGCATTTGTTAATTTTTGTTCAGTTATATCTATGTATTGATATGAGGAACTATCAAATGTATACATTTCGCTTGAGTCTATTATTTTATATCTTTCTGTTGCCTGAACTGCAACTAATTGACTATTTGTACTCACATTATATTGAGCTGCTAAGTCCGGCCTTTCTGATGTATCTATTATTTGAATAGATATTTTATTATTAACATCATTGTATTGTTTTGCAAGTGTAATAGCTGTTGATGCTTCATCATATCCAAAAAAATACATTGTTACATTTTGCTGTACATTTGCTATTTGTTCTTTTGACTCGTCAGATAACGTGTATAGCTTTTGCTGTGTAAAGTCTAATGGAGCAATATCTAAATTCATAAATAATAAATTTACTAATATAAATATTGCTATTAAAATTAAAATAAGTGAAGTTGTAAGTAAGCTATCTCTTATCCACTTTTTTTTGATAATTTCTATTAATTTTCTCATTGCTTATATCCTTTCAAAACATATTTATGTTCTTTTTTTGTTTCTATCGCCAAATTGTTATCTTTTTATTTTAACTCTTATTTTACGCTTTTTCTTCTTTGTAATACCATAATTGTAAATACTACAAATAGTGCAGAAAATGATACCAATAATACTAAATTTTTTATTGATATTGTTCCTAAATAGAATGATTCAAAAAATGCTTCCATTAATGAGAAATCTATAAACACGCTACTAAAGCTTGGTAAGAACCATAGTAAAATGAATACTGCTATAGATATTACTGCTGATACAACTTGATTTTCTGTTAAGCTCGATGCAAACATACCAAATGATACATATGCTATTGCTAATAGTGCAAATCCAAGTATTGCAACCAATGCTTTACCTAGTTGTGGCTCTCCAAAATAACTTAGTATTCCAAAGTATATTAGTGTAAGTAGTACTGAAACTAATACAACTAATGCTGCTGCAATAAATTTGCCTAATACTATTTGTGTTATGCTTCTTGGCGATGTTAGTAATAACTGTTCTGTTCCATTTTTTCTTTCTTCTGAGAACATTCTCATTGTAATTAATGGCACTATAAATGTTAATATAGTCACTGCTGATCCAAACATATATGGAAAGTCTGTACTTAAGTTAACAAATATGTCCAGATAAAAGAATATGCTACATGTTAATAAAAATACTCCTATGTATATGTAACCAATTGGAGATAAAAAGTATGATTTAAACTCTTTTTTAATTATTGCCCACATTATTTTTTACCTCCTTTTCTT
>CALXWN010000068.1:0-5230 GCA_944392415.1 uncultured Clostridia bacterium
AAAACTGTTTATGAAAATGTTGCATTTGCAATGTATGTTGTAAAAGCAACACCTAAACACATTAGAAGACAAGTACCTATGGTGCTTTCACTTGTTGGACTAGCTAATAAGGCAAAGGTTTATCCAAACGAATTATCAGGTGGAGAGCAACAAAGGGTAGCTTTAGCAAGAGCAATTGTAAACAATCCATCAATGCTTATTGCAGATGAGCCTACAGGTAACTTAGACCCAAATACAGCATGGGATATAATGGAATTACTAAACGACATCAATTTAAGAGGAACAACAGTTGTAGTAGCAACTCACGCTAAAGATATAGTAGATAAAATGAATAAGAGGGTTATAAGAATTGACCAAGGAAATATTGTAAGAGACGAAAAAGGTGGGTATGATGAGGTTTAATGTATTTAGTTATTTAATTAAAGAAGGTTTTAAAAGCACTTTTAAGCAAAAGAAGATGACAAGTGCATCTATAATAATAATGTGTGCCACAATGTTTATATTTGGACTCTTTTTTGTAATTGGTGAAAATGTAAATAGTGTAATAACACAACTAGAAAGTGAGCAAGGCATACAAATTTTTATAGAAGAAGATGCAACTGAACAAGAAATTGAAACGTTAGAGAGTCAAATAAAATCAATTCAAGGAGTAAATAAAGTTACTTTTGTAAGTAAAGAAGATGCTTTAAACTCAATGAAAACAACACTTGGAGATGAAACATTATTTGAAGGTTGGGACGAAGAAAATCCATTTCCAGCATCGTATTTTGTAACATTAACAGATCTTTCTCTTAATGAACAAGTACAAAGCGAAATTTTAAACTTAGATAATGTAGATGAAATAGCTAGTGAAAATACTACAATAAATAGATTACGTAGCTTGGCTAATGGAATACAAATAACAACAATTATTATACTTGCATTATTAATAATTATTTCAATATTTATTATAGCATATACAATTAAGTTAACTGTACATGCAAGAAGAAGAGAAATATCGATAATGAAGTATGTTGGAGCAACGAATAATTTTATAAGAGGTCCATTTATAGTAGAAGGTATAATTATAGGAGTCATATCTGCAATCATAACTTTGGTAATTTTAGGACTAGCATATAATGCAATTATGCCAAATATAGGAGATTCTATATTAATCCAAGAAATGGGATTAGGATTACTAAGCTTTTCGGACATGTTCTCATTAGTATTAACAGTTTACTTAGTACTTGGTGTAGGAATTGGTGTATTAGGAAGCGTTATATCTATGAGAAAATACTTAAAAGTTTAAAACAAAAGAAAAAATTATTATTAAAATCATTACATGAAGAAAAGTTTTTTAATAAAAGTTATATAAGGTAAAATAACAAAATAAAATTTTAAAATTTTGGAGGAACTTATGAACAAAAAAATTATCTCATTTATTGCTATAATATTGTTTGTTTTGGCATATACTAATAATTGTATAGCAGCATCTATTAGTGAATTAAACGAGCAAAAAGAACAAGCACAAAATGAAAAAGAACAAATTACTGAACAAAGGAAAAATGCAGAAAACGAATTAGATAACATTAATGCACAAATTTCTAGTATAGAATCAGAAATTTTTAATCTTCAAAGGCAATTGGATGATCTAAATTCATCAATAAGCCAAAAAGAAAAAGAAATAGCCGACAAGCAAGCAGAGCTAGAACATAAGGAAGATTTATTAAAAACACGAATGGTTGCTATGTACAAAGGTGGAGGTACAAGTTATTTAGATGTACTTCTTGGTTCAAGTAATTACATAGAAATGTATACAAAATATAATGCTATTCAAACAATAGCTGAAAAAGATACAGACCTTATAAATGAAGTATCAGAAGAAAAGAAGAATATAGAAAATGAAAAACAAGAATTAGAAAATAATAAATCACAAGTAGAAAGCATAAAAAGTGAAACAGATGCAAAAAATGCAGAGCTAAAAGCTGCAAAAGTTGCAAAACAAAGTACAATAAGTAATTTATCAGCAGAAGAGCAAGCTTTGCAAAAGAAAATTGAAGAATTTGAGTATGAGATTGAAAAAGCTCAGGCAGAAATTGCAGATGCAACTCAAGATGCTGGAAAATATGAAGGCTCTTTTTCTGGAGGACGCTTTGAATGGCCTTTATCATACAGTTACAATAGAATAACTTCAATATTTGGTAATAGAACAGCACCTACGGCAGGTGCATCAACAAACCATGGGGCAATAGATATTGGTGTAAGTTATGTACCAGTTTATGCACCAGCAAATGGTAAAGTTATATTAGCACAATGGGTCTCTGGATATGGAAATTACATAATGATAGATCATGGTAGCGGATATTATACTGCATTTGGTCATTTATCACAATTTAAAGTGTCTGTTGGAACAGTAGTTACTACTGGTCAACAAATAGCTGTATCTGGTAATACTGGTGTTTCTACTGGTCCACACTTACATTATGAAGTTTATGTGGGGGGAAGAAGTAAAGGATACAGAGTTGATCCATTACAATGGACTAACCATCCAAGTTTGATTTATAGCTAGAATATTATTAGGCAAAATAAATGTTTCATAACATTTGTTAAACTTAATTTATAATATTAAGGAGGCAAAAAGATAAATGAAAAATAAGATAGCTAGTACAATAGTAATGCTAATTTTAACTACTCTTATATTATCTTCTTGCCTTTATTTTGTTAAGGCGGAAGATAATATTCCTACTGGAGAAAACAATGTTTATAATAATGTAACAAATCAAACCTCAAATACAGTAAACACACTTTCGCTAAATGAACAAAAAGAACAAGTCGAAGAAGAATTAATAAAGGCTGAAGAACAATTAACATATGTTCAAGAAGAACTTAGTGCATCTATAGTGCAACTTCAAAAAATGGATGATAAAATAAGAGAGTATCAGAATACTTTAGATCAAGTAAATAGCCAGTATCAAGAATTGCAACAAAAAGTATCAGAGTCAGAGACACAACTTGCTGATGTACAAGAAAAATATGATAAAAAATTAAATCTTTTAAAAAAAAGATTGGTAACAATATATAAACATGGTGAAACGAAATATTTGGATGTGATAATGAACTCAAGAAATATTATAGACTTTGTTTCAAAATACTATGTAGTACAAAAAATAGCTGAAATGGACACTAAAACAATTAGTGAGTTAAAAGAAACAAAAACAAACCTAGAAAAAATTAATAATGAATTAGAAGAGGCTAAAGCCCAAATGAAGCTTGCAAAAATAGAAGCAGAAAAGCAGACTGTAGTACTAACAAATACAAGAACAGTGTATGAAAATCAAAAAAACAGTTTATCAGAAAGTGAAAAACAATTAAATGCACAAATAGAAACATATAAAAAGCAACAAGAAGAACTAGAAAACTTAATACAATATACCATAAGTGGTTCAACATATGAACTAAAATACTCTGGCGGAGTTATGATTTGGCCAACGCTAGAAAGTTCATATATAACATCTCCTTATGGTTCAAGACTTCATCCAATACAAGGTGTAATTAAAAATCACGATGGAATAGATATAGGAGGGTCTACAGGAGACCCAGTATATGCAGCAGCTGATGGGATTATAATATATTCACAATTTAATACTGGCGGGTATGGAAATATGGTAATGATTGACCATGGATTAAGTGTTGATGGAGTAAAAATAGTTACATTATATGCACATGGAGACAAATTATTAAAGAGTGTTGGTGAAACAGTTAAGCAAGGAGATGTTATAATGGAAATGGGCTCAACTGGTAATTCAACTGGACCTCATGTTCATTTTGAAGTAAGAGAAAATGGTACACATGTTGATCCAAAGAAATATTTATCCGCAAACTAATTATGGATATATTTAACTGATAGGAAATTAAATATTTTTTAAATTAAATTCTAAATATAGAAAGGAGTTTTATGAATACAAAGAAAAGAAAACAAGACAATTCAATATATAAAACAATAATGACAATAATAGCAACTGCAATTGTTACATTTATAATTACAACTGTATGGATTTTTGGTAGTGCCACAAATATTTCTACAGAGTCTGCAATAGGAAATGCTGCAAAATCAAGCAGTTTGTCTGCAAAATTATCTATTATAAGAAATAAAATAAATGAAGAATACATAGGTGAAATAAATGAAAATGATTTAATAGAAGGTGCCATAAAAGGTTATGTATCTGGATTAAATGATGTATATACAGAATATCTACCTGAAAGTGAAATGTCTAGTTATACTGAGGATATAGAAGGAGAATTTGTAGGAATAGGGGTATATATTACAAAAGACGCAGAAAATAATCAAATATTAGTATATGGAACAATACCAGACTCACCAGCAGAAGAGGCTGGGTTAAAAACGGGTGACATAATTACAAGTGTAGATGGAGTAGAGTGTAATGGAGATGATTATGATACTATAACTAATAGTATTAAAGGCAAAGAGGGTACAAAAGTTAGTATAGGGATATTAAGAAATGGTGAAGCATTAAGTTTTGAAATAGAAAGAAAAACTGTAGAGGTAAAACATATTACTTTCCAAAAACTAGAGAATAATATTGGATATATTAATATATCAAGCTTTGAAGGGGATGTTTCAGCTCAATTTGAAACTGCATACAATGATTTAGCTAACCAAGGAATTACATCACTTATTATAGATATAAGAAATAATGGTGGTGGTATAGTAGATGAGGCACTAGATATTGCTGAAATGATGACTGAAAAAGGTCAAATATTATTAATAGAATCTGATAAAAATGGAAATGAAGAAATAATAAAATCAGAAAAAAGCAAAACTATTACTATGCCAATAATGCTGCTTGTTAATGAATATTCTGCAAGTGCATCTGAAATATTAGCTGGTATTCTTAAAGAAAACGTGGAAAATGCTACTTTAATAGGTAATACAACATATGGAAAAGGTGTTATTCAAACATTATATCCACTAACAGATGGAAGTGGAATAAAAATAACTACAAATGAATATTTTACACCAAATCACAATGAAATAAATAAAATAGGTATAGAGCCGGATATAAAAGTAGATGATTATTTGTTTACAGGAATACTTGATTTAGATAATGATATACAACTAAAAAGAGCAATAGAAGAATTAATGTAAATGAGTTTTATTCAGTAAGTAGGTAAAAAATTAGCATAGTAAAATTGATGTTTTTACTATGCTAAAATTTACTAAAAAAAAATA
>CALXWN010000069.1:0-5149 GCA_944392415.1 uncultured Clostridia bacterium
ATTAATTCATTATTACAATTCACAATGTAAGTATCTACTTAAGTTTCAATATACATTCTTCCGCTTTTACTTCGCGATTTCGCTTTGCTCAGCGCTCGCACGCTCCGTCTGCGTTTCTAAGATAAAGACGTGACTTGACCGAGCTCTTTGTACACTTCGCTGCGCTAAAAGCTCCAGAACATATATTGAAACTTTTATAAAAACAAAAGTAGATGTGAATTGTAATAATTTATTGCATTTTTTCTTTCATTTTTGAAAGAATATTCAATGCATCAATTGGAGTTACTTCTTCTAGTTTAACTTGGTCAAGCTCATGAGCTATTTCAGCTAGTTTGTAATTAAACATATCCATTTGACCTTCGCTCTTTGCCTTTTCTTCCTTAGTTTTAGGTGCGTCTTTTATAATGCTTTTTCTTTCTAATGTTTTTAATATTTCATTAGCTCTTTTTGTAACTGATTTTGGCACACCTGCTAACTTAGCAACGTGTACGCCATAACTTTCATCAGTTCCACCTGGCAATATTTTTCTTAAAAAGATTACATCTTCGCCTTTTTCTTTTACTGCTACATGGAAGTTTTTTACACCTTCTAGTTTATTTTCTAATCCTACTAATTCGTGATAATGAGTTGCAAATAGTGTTTTTGCACCGCAAACTTCTTTATTTGCAATATATTCAGCAACAGCCCAAGCAATAGATAACCCATCATATGTTGATGTACCTCTACCTATTTCATCAAGTATGACTAGGCTTTTATTAGTTGCATTTTTTAATATGCTTGCTACTTCCATCATTTCAACCATAAAAGTACTTTCGCCCATACTTAAATCATCTGAAGCTCCAACTCTTGTAAAGATTTTGTCTACAATTCCCATATGAGCCTCTCTTGCTGGTACAAAACTTCCTATTTGAGCCATTAAAGTAATTAGAGCTACTTGTCTCATATATGTAGATTTACCAGCCATATTTGGTCCAGTAATTATGTCCAGTCTATTTTCACCTGAATCTAAATATGCGTCATTTTGTACAAATGCTCCTGCTGGAAGCATTTTTTCTATAACTGGGTGTCTACCATCTTTTATGTCTATGACATCACTATTGTCTACCTCAGGCATACAATAATTCATTTCTTCTGCAACTTTTGCAAGAGAACATAACACATCAGTTTTTGCAACAATACTAGCAGATGTTTGCAATCTTTTTGCACTTTGCTCTATTGTATTTCTTACTTTAACAAATGCGTCATATTCTAATGCTACAACTCTTTCTTGTGAGCCTATTATTTGGTTTTCCAAGTTTTTAAGTTCTTCTGTTATGTATCTTTCACCTGTTGTTAAAGTTTGTTTCCTTATATATCTTTCTGGTGCCATTTTAACAAATGATTTACTAACTTCTATATAGTAGCCAAATATTTTGTTATATCCTATTTTTAGATTTTTAATTCCTGTTTCTTGTTTTTCTCTTGCCTCTAGTTCAGCAAGCCACTTCCTACCATTTGTAGTAGCATCTAAAAGTTCATCTATTGTTTCATCATAACCTTTTTTGATTAGACCACCTTCTTTAACGCTCATTGGTGGATCATCTAAAATCGCTGTATCTACCAAGGTATAAATATCTTCTAGTACATCTAAGCCTTGATACATTTCTTGGAGCATTGGTGCTTGTGTGCTTGCTAGCAAATTCTTTATTTCTGGCAATTGATGAACTGAATTTTTTAAAGTTACTAAATCTCTAGCATTTGCAGTTCCATAAGAAATTTTGCCAGCTAGTCTTTCTATATCATAAACATTTTTTAAAGCTGTACACAAATCATCTCTAAGCATTGGGCTATCTTTAAGCTCTTTTACTGCTTCTAATCTTTTATTTATATCTTTTACATCTATAAGAGGGTCGCTTATCCATCTTCTAAGAAGTCTTCCTCCCATTGATGTATCTGTTTTATCTAGTACCCAAAGCAAAGTTCCTTTTTTAGATTTATCCCTCATTTTTTCTGTAAGTTCTAGGTTTCTTCTAGCATTTAAGTCAAGAGACATATATTTTGTTGTATTGTAAATTGTTATTTGATTTAAAGTTTCTAATTTTGATTTTTGAGTGTCTTCTATATAATACATAAGTCCATTTATAGCTGAAACAGCGAATAACTTAGTTTTAATAGTCGATATGCTATCTCCTTTGTCATCTCTTAAATCAAACTCTTTATCTATTTTTTGATAATCCCCATCAAACTCATCTACTAGTGAAACAAAGCAGTTAAATCTTTGCTTTATGTATGAAAGTTCTTCTGCACTTTCGCTCATCATTTTATTTATTACTAATTCTGATGGATTATATCTTGAAATTTCATCTATCAATTTTGCAAAGTTGTTCTCGTCTCTTATTTCTGTTGCATAAAAATCACCAGTTGAAATATCACAAACTGCTAATCCAAAGTATATTCCTTCTTTATATATTGACATTATGTAATTGTTCTTTTTATCTTCTAGCAATGTACTTTCAACAACTGTACCAGGTGTTACAACTTTAATAACATCCCTTTTTACAATACCTTTTGCAAATTTAGGATCTTCAAGTTGTTCACATATAGCTACTTTGTAGCCTCTTTCTATAAGTTTAGCAATATATCCTTCTGACGCGTGATATGGTATACCACACATTGGTGCTCTTTCTTCTAAACCGCAGTCTTTTCCTGTAAGTGTAAGTTCAAGCTCTCTTGATACATTTATTGCATCATCAAAAAACATTTCATAAAAATCGCCTAATCTATAAAAAAGTACACAGTCTTTGTATTTTTCTTTAGTTCGTAAATAGTGTTGCATCATTGGTGAAACTTTTTTTAACTCAATTCCATTTATTTGACCTTCAGTTTCTTCTACTATATCAGTTGGGTCATTTTCTTTTTTTGCTTCATTTTTTTTTGTAGAGCCTATTAAATTGTCTACTCCTTCAATAGTTTCTTGGTTTCTTTCTTCTTTTTCAATTATTTCTGACACGACTTTTTCCTCCGAATCTTGTTTTTATTATAATAATGCATTATGTAAATATACACATTTGCACCTGTGTGAATTTTTATCAGTTTTCATATTCACCCTTCAAATACCACATATGTTCTGAAGCTATTTTAAGTGGTATTACTTTTCCTACTAGGTCGTCATTTCCTTCAAAATTTACTACCTTATTTGTTTCAGTTCTTCCTGTGTATATTTTGTCATTCGTTTTGCTTTTTCCTTCAACTAAAACCTTTTGAACTGTTCCTACATATTTTTTATTGCCTTCTTCTATTATTTTTTCTGCTAAAGATTTTAGCCTATTGAATCTTTCGTGTTTTACTTTTTCATCAATTTGATTTTCCATTTTATCAGCAACTGTGCCAACTCTTCTTGAGTATATAAACATAAATATCTGCTCATATCCTACTTTTTTTACTACATCTAAAGTATCTTCCAAGTCTTCCTCTGTTTCTCCAGGAAATCCTACTATAATATCTGTAGAAAATTGTACATCTGGTATTTTTGCTCTGATTTTTTCTACTAGATTTAAGTATTGCTCTTTTGTGTATTTGCGGTTCATGGCTTTTAACACATTTGTACTTCCTGATTGTAGTGGTAAATGAATTAAATTACAAACCTTGTCACAATCGCTTATACTATCTATTACATCATCTGTAAAATCTTTGGGATGTGGTGATATAAATCTAATTCTTTCTATACCATCTATTGTGTTAATTAGTCTTAATAATTTAGCAAACGAATTTACTTCTACTTCTTCACCATTTTCTTTTTTAACGGTAAGGTTTAAATTTTTGTTTTGTTT
Source organism: uncultured Clostridia bacterium (assembly GCA_944392415.1). Taxonomy (GTDB): domain Bacteria; phylum Bacillota; class Clostridia; order TANB77; family CAG-508; genus CAG-793. The sequence goes on from CALXWN010000069.1 coordinate 3,810, forward strand.
TCTTTCACTAACTAAGTAAGAATTAACATTCTGACCTAGTAAAGTTATTTCTTTGTAGCCATTCTTAGCTAAATCTAAAACTTCATTGTATATATCTTGAGGATTTCTACTACGTTCTCTACCTCTTACATATGGAACAATACAATATGTACAAAAATTATTGCATCCATTCATTATTGCAACTGATGCTTTTATACTGTCATCTCTTACAATTGGCATGCCTTCAATAATATTGCCATCTATGTCCAATATGTCCTCAATCTTTTTATTTTCTACTATGCTATTATATAAATCTTTTGGAAAGTCTTGCATAGTGTGTGGACCAAATATAATGTCTACAAAGGGATAACTTAGCTTAAGTTTATTTACTATATGTTTTTCCTGCATCATACAGCCACCAATTGCTATAATAGTTCCATTGTTTTCTTTGTACTTTTTAACTTCACCAAGCTTTCCAAATAATCTGTCTTCTGCATTTTCTCTGACACAACAAGTATTAAAAACTATAACATTTGCTTTTGTTAAGTCATCTGTTTTTGTATAACCTGAAGCCTCAAGCATACCAGATATTTTTTCAGAATCATTTTCATTTAGCTGGCACCCCATAGTAAGTACTGCATATCTGCCATTTTTATTAATTTGTTTTATTTTATTTATATATGTATTCTGCATTTCTATAATTTTCATTTTGTCTGTTCCTTCCAAATTTAGCGCATTAAAACGTGAATACATTTTACCACAAAAACAAAAACTCTGCAACATTTTAGTTACAGAGTTTTTACTTTTTGTCTAGACATTTAATAACCTTCTATAATTTAAAATTCACCATATGTTATTTGCAACTAGCATAAACTAAATTATGCCAAACCATATTTCTTTTTAAATTTATCTGCTTTACCACCAGTTGTTTCTTTTCTTAAATTACCTGTCCAAAATGGATGACATTTTGAGCAAACATCCACTTTTAAACCTTTTTTTGTTGAATTTGTTTTCATTACATTTCCGCAAGCACATGTTATTGTTGCTTCTTGGTATTCTGGGTGTATTCCTGTCTTCATTTAAGTTCACCTCTTTCTTAAAATCTTAATTAGTTAGCTTTTTTAGAAATTATTTCAACTCCATCATAGTAACCACAACTTGGGCATACTCTATGTTGCATTATTAATTCGTGGCAATGTGGGCATTCAACTAAATTTTTGTTTTCTAATTTCCATGTAGATCTTTTTGTATGAGTTCTAGCTTTTGACCATCTTCTTTTTGGTTGTGCCATTTTTATCCCTCCTTATGCGTATTTATCTATATTATTTTCTCTTTCTTAAGTCACTTATATATTATACAAA
>CALXWN010000070.1:0-5096 GCA_944392415.1 uncultured Clostridia bacterium
AATTTGACAAAAAATTCACACATCTATTGTAATTTTAAGCATTTTAAGATAAAATAAGTACAAAATATATCACAATTTGTAAAATACTTTTTTAATTTTCATACCCTAATTTGACAAAAAAAATCATGGACAAGTATTAAAATATGCTTAATAAAAATTACACAAGATTGAAGTTTGGCTTTAAATTAGCAATTTAAGTGTAAATTAAAAAAGTAAGAGGTGTGAAGGATGTTACAAAATATTTCAAAAGAATTAGACTATAATAATGCTGAAGAAGTAAAAAACAAAAACGATTTTGCTGAAATCGCAAAAAAAATATTCACTAAGCAAAACATAGCTATATATTTAATAACTATTTTAATATCCATGGTAGGACTTGGTGAAGATAATTTAATTGCACCATTTGGTATAGCTTTTACTGCTGCATGTATTAGTAATGGTATGCCACTTGCTATAGTGTTTATATCAAGCATTATAGGTACAACGATGAAGTTTGGATTTAATGGATTACTAATGTATGTAGTTGCCGCGTTAATAGTTTTGTTATTTTCGGTAATTGCTAAGCCTAAAAGAATTTATGATGATGCAAATGAAAAAATTAGATTGGGTGCAAGACTTACTATTTCAGTTTTTTTAGTGCAATTTATATACATATTATTTACAGGGTTTTATATGTATGACTTTTTAACAGCAATAATGGTTGCTATTACAAGTTATATATTTTATAAAATATTTGTTAATTCTATTTCAGTTGTTAAGGAATATGGAATTAAAAAGGCTTTTACTGTAGAAGAAGTTATAGGAGCTAGCTTATTATTATCCATAGCACTATCAGCAGTAGGCAATTACAATATATGGGGATTTGGCATTAGAAATATATTTTGCATTTTTATGGTTCTATATTTAGGATATAGAAATGGAATGTTAGTAGGTGCTACTGCAGGTATAACAATAGGAGTAGTTATTAGTATTTTAGGAGGGGAAGAACAAATACTTATTGCAGCTTATGCAATATCAGGACTAATAGCAGGACTTCTAAATAAATTTGGGAAAATAGGTGTAATAATTGGATTTATTATAGGAAATATTGCTGTGGCTTATGCTGCTAATGGTGGAGTGCACAATATAATAATGTTCCAAGAAATTTTAATTGCAGCAGTAGGTTTACTCTTTGTGCCTAAGGCTACAAAAATAAATATAGAAGATGTTATACCAAATACAAAACTTTTGCCAGAAGCAGGTGGAAGTTTAGAAGAAAGCAGTGTAACTTTAGATAAATTAAATAGCATATCTAAAACAATTTCAGATATGGCAAGTAATTACGAAGATAGTGATATTTATGACAGAAACCTAGAAATGTTTGAAGATGAACTTCTAAACAATTTAGACGGCTTAGAGGGAAATAACTTATATGATGATATATATAATAACGAAGATAATATTATAGAAGATATTTTTGAGTTTTTGCAAGAAAATGGCGTAATGACCGATAATGGATTTATAAGCATATTTGCTAAGCATAATATATATCTAGTGAATTCTGAAAACGATTATATAAAAACAGAAGAACTAGACGAAATGCGTGAAATAATAAAAGCTATAAACACAGCATACAGAATTAGTAAAAACAATTTTATATGGCAGAAAAAACTTGATGATAATAACAAAAATTTATCAAACCAATTAAAAAATGTTTCAAGGGCAATAAATAATATTGCAACAGGAATAAAAGAAAACTCTGATGAATATGAAAGTGAAAAAAAAGAGGTAGAAGATTTACTTAAAGAAAAAAGTATTAATGTAAAAGAAATATCTATAAAAAAAGAAAATACAGGCAAAACAATAATAAACGCATATACAAATATATGTGATGATGCAGAAGGTAAAAATTGCCCAATAAAACCTATAGAAAAGGTGCTAAACAAAGTATTTGATGAAAAATTTGTTTTGCAAGAACAAAAATGTGGCATAAGATTAAACAAAAATATTTGCTCTTACACATTTACATCAGAAGATAAATTTATTATTCAAACAGGCATAGCTAAGTCAAAGAAGCATGACTCAATTGTCTCTGGAGATAACATATCTCAAATAAGACTTGGAGATGGCAAATACATGCTTGCAATAAGCGATGGGATGGGCTCTGGTGCAGAAGCAAGAAGAAACAGTAAAATTGCAATAAGCATGCTAGAAAGATTGTTCAGCACAGGTTTTGACAAAGAAACCTCAATAAATTTAATAAATTCTGCAATTATGAATGCAAATAAAGAGGATATGTATGCAACATTAGATATAGAAATCTTAGACCTTTATGCAGGAAAACTGGAAATTCTTAAAAACGGTGCATGTCCTACATATATTAAGAAAAATAGAAGTGTAAATATTATAAAATCTACATCATTGCCAGCAGGAATTGTAAATGATATTAGTGTAGATACATATGATACAGATTTAAATAATGGAGATATAGTGGTTATATGTAGTGATGGAATTATAGAATCAAACAATGAATATGCCAACAAAGAACTATGGATAAAGTACTTGTTAGAAGAAATTCAAACAGACTCTCCAGAAAGAATAGCAGATATTATTTTGCATGAAGCTATAGATAATAATTTTGGCAAAGCTAAAGATGATATGACTGTAATTGCATTTAGAGTAAATAAAAAATAGGTGCGGTATGCATCTATTTTTCATTTAACATATTGAAAAATTACGTAAAAACTGATATATTATATATGAATAATAAAATCGGAGGTAAATATGTCTAATAGAGGTAGAAGGTATGATGGTGAACCCAAGCTAAATATTAAAAAAGTAATAGCAGTATTAATCATACTAGCAGTTATAATAATGTGTGTAATCTTAATTTATAAATTTGCCACAGATGAAAGCAGTAGTGAGACAAAAACAGTAACTAATTCATACATCACAGTATTTTCAGGAGGAAAATGGGGTGTAATTAATTCAAAAGGAGAAACAATAATTCAGCCGACCTATGATGATATGATTATTATTCCGGATCCTACGAGGGCAATATTTATAGTCCAGTCAAATGTTGATTTAGATGCAGGTACATATAATTCTAAGGCAATAAATGACAAAGGAGAAGAATTATTTACTTCTTATCAAAGTGTAGAGGCTTTGCAAAATGTAGACTCAGTCAATGCAATTACATATGATACTACAGCCTTAAAAGTTTATAATGGAGAAAAATATGGCCTAATAAATTTTAATGGAACAGAAATACTTAGTCCTACATACGACTCAATAACTCCACTTTCTGGTGTTAGAAATAGCTTTGTTACTGTTAAAGATAAGTTATATGGACTAGTAGATAATAGTGGAAATGTCATAATAGATAACTTATATACAGAAATAACTAGCTTAACAGATAGATATGAAGATGGGTATGTTGTAAGAGACCAAAATGAAAATTATGGATTAATTAATTATAATAAGCAACAAGTTCTTGAATGTAAATATTCTGAAATTAAACATGTAACAGGAAATAATTTATATGCAGTTAGAGAAAATGGAAACTTAGAGTTAATAAATGCAAGTGGTGATGTGCTTATAGGAAGCGGATTTGATGATATAAAAAGTATAGATAGCAATAATGTAATATTTACAAGAGAAAACAAATATGGAATAATGGCATCAGACGGAGCAGTTTTAGTTGAGCCAACTTATGATGAACTAACATATACATTTGATGGAAATTATATAGCAAAAAATGGAGATAATTATGGAATAATTGATACATCAAACCAAACAAAAGTTGATTTTACATATAGTTATATAACTTATATGTCAGATGAAAATTTTATAGAAGCTGACAAAGAAGACGGCAATACAGACCTTTTAGATACTTCTTTTAATGTAAAGGTTACAGGAATAGTTTCTGAAATAAATACAAGTAAAGGATATGTAAAAGTAAGAGCTGATGGAGAATATAAGTATTATAATTTTAGGCTAGAAGAAAGAACAGCACAAGACATATTTACAACAAATACATTATTCTTATCTAGACAAAATGGTAAATATGGATATGTCAATAAAGAAGGAATAGTTGTAGTAGACTACATTTATGATGATGCGACAGAGCAAAATGATTATGGATATGTGGCAGTTAAGCAAAATGGAGTATGGGGAGCTTTAGACCAGAATGGAAATGTAATACTTACACCTTCATACGAATTAACACAAAACACAGTTATTAGTTTTATAGGTAAGTGGCACTTAGCACCAGATTTAAATGCAAATTATTATACTGATGTTAATGAGTAGGAGGTGTATTGCCTCAGGTCACTAAATGTTTCAAAATATATATTGCCACTTTTATAAAAATATAGATAAGGAGAACAAAAGATGGAAGAAAAACAAAGTTATAAAATAGTACCGATGATAACTAAAGAGAAAGAAATGTACAAATTTTATGAATTTGTATTAAAAAATGGGTATGAAATAAAAATATTTAATAAAAAGCAAGATTCACATTTGTATAAGTATTTTCTTCCTGCAATTAGAGATTACATGTTTTGGACATTTAACTTAAATAACGACAAAAAGTTTAAATCAATGGATAGAGAAATGCAATCTGCTGTATGTAATAACTATTCTTGCGCAATATTTGAAAAGGGAGATACACTTGTTGTAGCTTTTCATACTGGAGTAATATTTGTTGTTGGTAATGATAATAAAGAAACTGAAAAAATAAAAGAGTATGACGGGCTTTTAGATATTTCAAAAATAAATATTGATAGTGAAAAAGTTTACAAAATAGATGCTGAAAATATGGAAAACTTGTATATTTATATAATCACTTTATATAAATATGTGATGTTAAATATGCTAGATAAAGCTATGGAAGACAAAGATTCTTTTGATAAAAATAGGAATGAGTTTGTAAACTTTGTTCAAGAAATATATTCGAAAAAGATAACAGAAAATTTGTCAGGCAATAAAATTGCAAATGACTGGGAGCAAAAACTAGGCTTAGATAAACTTTATATTTCTGTAGAAAATAAATTTGATTTACTTTATAGAAATATTAAATTAGATAGTCATAATACAATGTTTAGAATTATAATTAT
>CALXWN010000071.1:0-5079 GCA_944392415.1 uncultured Clostridia bacterium
TGTAAATGTTAATTTTAATTCATTTTTATTTTCTGTTTTTTCTTGTTTTAAGCTCATTGTTAATCCTTCCTTTTCTCGTAAAATGCTATATTATTATATCACAAATTACGAATAAATCAAGACTTTTTGCGAAATTTTATGTTAGCCTTTCTTGAAACTGCTTATTTGCCATAAGATCACCCTTAAAATATATTTTGTTTCACTTTGCATAATATATTTTAAGGGTGATTCTATATTTTTTCTCTTATAAACTTCCAACTACTGCATTTGTAAAATAAGTTTTAAATGTCTAAAACCATCTCTTATAGTTTTTAAATTAGATTTATGTTTTCTTTTATCTTTATAAAAATTTATTGGAATTTCCTTTATTTTTAAATTATTTAATTTAGCTTTTATTATCATTTCACTTGCAAATTCCATTCCAGTAGATTTTAATTTTATTGTTTGTATTTTTTCTTTGTTCATACCTCTTAATCCACAATTTATATCTTTAAGTTTTATGCCATATATTTTTCTTACTAGCCAACTAAGTAACGGTGTTCCTATATATTTTAGACATTTTAAATACGTCTAAAAAGCATAGCTTCACTTCTATGTTTTATCATTTTTATTTGGTTAAATTTTACAATATATACAGCCCCAAGGCTTTCAGCGATTTTCATGTTTAGATTTCCTTTTTTTTATATCTCCTATCATTTTTATACATTTAATTTTTATATTTGTCAATCACTAAATTAAATTTTTTCTATTCTAGTTTATATAACTTAAAATCTAAATAGTCGCTACTTACTAGTTTAAAATTTATGCCATCAATAATGCCTTCAAATGCTTCTTTATGCGATTCTCCATGTAAATGACCATATAGGCAAGTTTTTACATTGTACTGTTTCATTATTTGAACATAGTTTGATGTTGGTGGATAATGCATTATACAAATTATTTCTTTATCCCCAAAGTTGTCTACTCCGCTTTGCAATGAAAGTTTTAGCCTTTCTTCTTCTCTATGGTTCATTTTGTTACTATTTTCTGTATCATTTAATGCCCAGCCTCTTGTTCCTGCAATTATCTTGTCTTCGAACAAATAACTATTATTGTATAAAAAGTCTATATTTTCAAATTTATTTTCTTGTAAAAATTCTCTCATTTTTGCAAGAGTTGTCCACCAATAATCATGGTTTCCTTTTAGCAAAAATTTTTTTCCCGGCAAATCATTCAAATATGCAAAGTCATTATACATATCTTTTAAATGCATTTCCCACGAAAAATCTCCTGGAAGTATTACTAAGTCATTATCTTGTACAGTATTCTTCCAGTTTTCTTCTATTTTTTGTTCATGATTTTTCCAGTTACCGCCAAATATGTCCATTGGCTTTTCCTTATTCAAAGATAAGTGTAGATCTCCTATTGCATAAATTGACATTTGTTCTCCAATCTATTTTTATTTAATTTTCTTATTCTGTTTTCAATAGTTAATTACTACTATTCAATAATTAATAATTTCTTATTCTAGCAATTGTTGCATTTAGCCTTTTGATTAAAACTTCATGTTTAGAATTACATGTAACTTTTAAATTAAAACTTTAAGTTTAGAATTACATGTAACTTTTAAATTAAAGCTTTAAGTTTGGAACTGCATTTAATGTTAAGTCATCTATTTTTCCATTTATGTAATTGTAATAGCCAGCTGAAGCTATCATTGCAGCATTATCTGTGCATAGTTTTAAATCTGGCATGTAAACTTTTATTCCTTGGTTTTGTAATGTTTCAAATTCACTTCTTATATATGTATTTGCTGAAACTCCTCCAGCTAAAACTATTTTTTTAGAATTTGTTTTTTCTATTGCTAATTTTACTTTTTCCATTAGCATTTCTGTTACTGCTTTTTCAAAGCTTGCACATAGATTTTCTTTATTTATGTCTGGTTCTTTATGATGTAAGTTTATTACTGCTGTTTTAATGCCACTAAAGCTAAAGTCCATTCCTTCTATATGGGTTTTTGGTAACTCTATATTAGGTTTGCCATTTACTGCCATTTTATCTATTTTAGGACCTCCCGGATAACCTAATCCAATTACTCTTGCAACTTTATCAAATGCCTCTCCTATAGCATCATCCTTTGTTCTACCTAGTACTTCAAAATCCAAATAATCTTTTACATGTACTATTTGTGTATTTCCACCTGACATCATTACACATAAAAAAGGTGGTTCTAAATCTAGATGAGTTATGTAATTAGCTGCAATATGACCTTGTATATGGTTTACTCCAACTAAAGGTTTTTTTAAGGCATAGCTTAAAGCTTTACCATAGGAAAGTCCTACAAGTAAAGCTCCAACCAAGCCTGGACCATATGTGCAGGCCACTGCATTTATTTGGTTTAAATTTATATTTGAGTCTTCTATTGCTTTTTTGGTTACATCAGATATATTGTCTATATGATTCCTTGAAGCTATTTCAGGTACAACACCCCCATATACTGTGTGTATTGGTATTTGAGTGTTTATTACATTAGATAAAACTATTCTGCCGTTTTTTACTACTGAAACTGCTGTTTCATCACAACTAGATTCTATACCTAATATATATACATCCTCCATTTTATTGTCCTTTCTATACTAGCATTCCTACAATCGAAGCTATTAAATTTAGTAGTCCTGTATTTATTAGTCTAATAATAGGACTAATTATTAAAGAAGCTATTGGTGTAATCCATATAATTATGAATACTATATATAATATTCTTTCATGTGATTCAAACCAATTCCTTGCATTAGGTGGTAAGATAGCTACTAATACTTTTGAGCCATCAAGTGGTGGTAGTGGTATTAGGTTAAATACTCCTAACCCCACATTCATTGATATTATGTATACAATAATAGTAGTAATTATTTCTCCTGATTGTGAAAGCATAAAAGCTGTTCCACCAAATGCCAGTATCAATGCATAAACTATACTAAATATTACTGCTAATATTAAGTTCATCACAGGTCCAGCTAGAGCTACTAAGGCATTTCCTTTTCTTAGTGTAATAGTTCTGTTAAAGTTATTAGGATTAATTTGTACTGGTCTACCCCATCCAAAACCTGCAAATAAAAGCATTAACATTCCTATTGGTTCCATATGTTTAAATGGATTTAACGTTAACCTTCCTTGTCTTCTTGGTGTATCATCTCCAAGTCTATCTGCCATCCAGGCATGCGCAAACTCGTGAAATGTCATTGCTATAATAACTCCTGGTATGCTAAGCACTAATGTAAGCAGTGCACCAGGCGTATAGATGTAATATCTTAAATTTTCAGCTATTAGAATGATGACTAATATTATCATCCAAGAATTCATTCCAAATCCTCCAAAAAACATTTAACACTTTCCTCTTATATGTTTATTTACATATTCTTTCTTTTTTAATTTATTATTTTTACACACAAAGAATTTATTAACTTAGTCAAATAATATTATCTATTATACCATATTTTTTATTTTTTTCAATTACTTTTTCATTTTGCTTTATCTGCCTTTTAATAGTGTTTATTCCTATTCTTTCTTTTTGGCAATAACAACCATTCTTCCATTTTCTGAAGAATATTCACATGTTATCAAAGTTATTATTTGTTCGCCGTATTCTGCATTTACTCCTGTATCATATAAAGATAGTTCTTTACAATTATTTACATAATAATTGTAATCTTGTTCATTATTCAAGTTTGTACATTGATAATATCTAAATACATTTTTCTCATTTTTATAAAAAATACGAGACTTAAAAACCGCTATAATTTCATAAGTACTAGAACTTGTATTTGTAACAAATACAATGTATTTGTGATTATTATAATATTCTTCATCTGCATATTTTAATAAATCTTTAAACATACTTCCATCTTTCATATTATGACCATACATAATTATGTTTGAGTTTGGATTTTCTATATTTGAATTACTATCTATAAATATAGAGCCATAATTACTATTCTCTTTTTTATAATTTCTATATAAATAATAATTATTATCACTAGCTTGAACTACTGGATAATTGATATTTGTGTCATTAATTTTTATCCAAGCCTTTACATCTTCATTTTCTTTTTGTAATTCTTTTACCTTTTCTATTAATTCATTATGCATATCATTATTTATTTCATTTGTGGAAATACAATTAGTTAATCCATTTTGCAAATTTTCACTTAATTTCTTATCTCTTATATTAATATAAAAATTATAAAATAAATAGCTTAAAAGTGTTATTAGTAAAATAATTAATGGTAGTAAAATATATTTTTTATTGTTTGTTTTTACTCTTTTTGCTTTCATTTATACCTCTTACTAAATCTGTTTATATGCATTAATAGCTGTTACAATCTATATTTAAAGAGGTAACTAAACTACTAAAAAGTATATTTTATTACCTCTTTTGCATTTTGTTATTCTTTAACTTAATACTATTTTTTGTTTTTGATAGCTATAATTGCCCCCATAGTTATTATTGTTAAAACTGAAGCTAATATAATTCCTAGATTATTTTCGCCAGTTTTTGGGCTCTCATCTAGTTCACCTTTTTCATCTTTTGGTATGTCGTTTATATTTTGATTTTCATTATCTGATTGTGTTGTGTCATTTTCAAAAGCTACTACAAATGGAGATAACTCTGTTACTTCAACTGTAACAAATCCATTTTCTACAACCGGTGAAAACTTTTCAATTGTACCGTCAGCTTTTTTGTGCATTACTAGAGCTGTACGTCCATTGTATTTGCTTTCTACTGGTAATGTAACTTTTAATTTACCTTCATAATCGCCATCAATTACTGATATATCATAAGCTAAAGCTATATTATAATTTTCTAATCCGCTAGTTACATTTTTATATTCTTCTGTTCCTTCTACCATTTTTGTAACTGATAATTTTGCTATTTTTCCTACATTTCCCCAAAGAGTAACTTTTGTTTCTTCATCTGATAAAGTAATTTCTTCTAAAGTTGCTAAATCAACAAATTTAATTCCTCATATATTCTTAAACATTTCATATGTAAGTATTTATTCTAGTTTAATGGTTTCATTGAACAATTTTATAAAATGCTCA
>CALXWN010000072.1:0-4996 GCA_944392415.1 uncultured Clostridia bacterium
TGTTTTTCTAATTTTTTTACTATATAGTTGTATTTTATTTATATTAGTGCTATAATGAAAAGCACGCAACGTTGAAAACATTCATAAAATAATTTTTGGAGGTATGCGTTATGAATCGGTTTTTTACAACATTTACTGACATCTTGAAGAGGGTTTTTGTTGTAGGAGTATTTGTCGGAGTTATTTTGTGTGGTTTTTTCTCATTAGTTCCACAAGACTTGGATACCAACGAACGTGACCTATACGAAGAAATTGCTATATACTACTATACAGATAGCTCATATGTTGTACCTGAAAATTTTTCAGTCACAAGATATTCTGATCGAACAATAAATGTAGTAGATACAAGCCGGCCATTTGTAGAAAGTATAACCGTAATGTTCGATGAGGACAATAATGTCATTCGCATTACTCAAGGCATCAATCTTGGAATAATCAAAGAATATCCATTGATTATTTTGGTTAGCATTGTCTTTTCTATTATAGTCAGTATAATAATTAGTGTAATAATAACCGCTTTGTAAAAGAATGAGGGCTCCTGAGCCCTCATTTTCATTTATATGGTTATAAAATGATTTTTTATTTTTTTATAAATCTCATAACTTATTATGAGTTACTGTTCTTGAATTTTTTTAGTTATAACTTTTAAAGCCTTTTCTCTAGGTAGCGTTACTGTTTTTCCACATTTTATACACTTAAGTTTATAATCTACGCCTATTCTAGTAACCTCCCATTCCTTGCTTCCACAAGGGTGAGGCTTTTTTGTTCTTACAATATCTCCAATGTTATACATAAAAATTACCTTTCTATAAAGACCAATATAAATTTTTCCGCCTTTACTTATTTTATAAAGTTTTCAAATCTTTTTGAAACTTCTTCTTTTCCTAGTACTTGCATTATTTCATACATATCTGGAGTATTTCTTCTTCCTGTTAATACAACTCTAATAACAGTACTTACATCGCCAACATGTCCTGTCCAATTTTCTGGATTTGCCTTATATTCTTTAACTTCTCTAGCATAGCCTAATTTTTCAGCCACATCTTTGATTTTATCAAACCAAGCTTGCTTATCATCATTATTATCGTAAACTTTAGAATATTCGTCTATAACTTTCTTAGCATCCTCGCCTGAAATTTTATCAAAATCATAATTTACAGGTTCTTCATACATGTATATAATATTTTCTTTAACATCTGACCATTTAGATAAATCTTTTCTAGGCTTTTTATTTCCTCTTTCAATTCCAAAAACTTTTAAAGCATAATCTTTATTTTCTAAAATTTTAACTAATTCTTTGTCATATTCGTTTGCCCAATTTAAAGCATTTTCATATACTTCATCTGCAGTCATTCTTGATATAACATTTTTACCAATATCCAAAAGTTTAACCATATCAAATAATGCACCGCTAACGCTCATTTTATTTAATTGAAAATCAAACTCATCCAAAGACTTGTCTGGATTAGCTCTTCTCCAATTTTCAAATGTTGAATTTGCAATATTTAAAAGATATTCTTTTACAGCCTCTACTGGTATTCCCTCTTCTTTATAATAGTTTACAGCAGCCTCTGGATCTTTTCTTTTACTTAATTTACGCTTATTTCCATTATCATTTTTCATAATTGGTGAAATGTGTGCATATTTAGGAGGTCTAAATCCTAATTCGTAGAATAATTGTAAGTGTAAAGGAACTGAAGAAAGCCACTCGTCACTACGAATTACAAGCGTAGTTCTCATTAAATGGTCATCAACTGCATGCGCAAAGTGATATGTAGGAAGTCCATCAGCCTTTATAATAACTATATCTTGGTCATTTTCTGGAAATTCTACATTCCCCTTTATTAGATCATGATGTTTAATTTTTCTATCTTCTCTTCCTGGTGACTTAAATCTAATAATATATGGTTCACCATTTTTTATTTTTTCTACTGTTTCTTCTACAGTTAAGTTTCTGCACTTAGCCCATACCCCATAATATCCTGTTCTAACTTTTGCACCTTCTTGCTTCTTTCTTATTACATCCAAATCTTCTGGTGTGCAAAAGCAAGGATATGCTTTACCTTGTTCTAGTAAATATTTTGCAAAAGTTTGATAAATATCTTTTCTTTCAGATTGTTTGTATGGACCATAATTACCCTTCTCTTCGGTTTCAGAAATCATACCTTCATCAGGTAAAATATCAAAATCTTTTAAAGAATTTACTATTCCAGAAACGCCATTTTCAACTTCTCTTTTTTGGTCTGTGTCTTCAACTCTTAAGAAAAACACACCATTAGTTTTTTTAGTCATCTCTTTTGCAACTAAAGCTTGATAAAGTCCACCAACATGAACAAATCCTGTTGGACTTGGTGCAAATCTAGAAACAACCGCTCCTTCTGGTAAATTTCTTGCAGGATATTTTTCTTCATAATATGAAATATCCTTTGCATTTGGAAAAATTAAATTTGCTAAATCTTTGTAATCCATAACAACCTCCTTTTTCCTATGCTTCCATAATAATTGGTAATATCATAGGATTTCTCTTTGTTCTATCAAATACAAAATCTCTAACATCGTCTTTTAAAGTTGACTTAATTACTGTCCAATCTCTAATATGATTATTTTCTAGATTACGTATTTCTTCTCTAATAAACGATTTTACATCGTCCATTAAGTTTTCGGATTCACGTACATATACGAATCCTCTAGATATAACATCAGGACCGGCTACAATTTCACCTGTTTGGCTATCCATTGTCATAACTATTACTATTAATCCGTCTTGAGATAAGTGTTGTCTATCTCTTAGTACTATGCTTCCTACGTCACCAACACCTAGTCCATCAACCATTACTCTTCCAGATGGTACTGTGCCAGTAAATTTTGCTTCATTTTCGTTTAATTCTAGCACTCTACCATTTCCTGTAATGAAAATGTTTTCTTTTGGTATTCCCATTTCTATAGCAGTATCTCTATGTGCCATTAGTTGTCTATACTCACCATGTACTGGTAGGAAATATTTAGGTCTTACTAATGCCATGATTAATTTTTGTTCTTCTTGGCAAGCGTGTCCAGAAACGTGTACATCAGCTAAAGTACTGTAAACAACTTCTGCACCAATTTTCATTAATTGGTCTATAACTTTTGATACCGATTTTTCATTTCCTGGGATTGGGTTTGCAGAAATAATTACTAAGTCATTTCCTGTAATAGTAACTTTTTTATGCTCACCATTTGCCATTCTAGTTAGTGCTGACATTGTTTCACCTTGGCTACCTGTAGTAATAATTACTAACTGTTCATCTGTATAATTTTTTATCATATCTATATCGATAAATAAATCATCTGGTGCATCAATATAATTTAATTCTCTTGCAGCTTCTATCATATTTATCATACTTCTACCAGAAACAGCAATTTTTCTACCAAATTTGACAGCTGAATTAACTATTTGTTGAACTCTGTGAACATTTGAAGCAAATGTTGCTACAACTATTCTTTTTTTGCATCCTTCAAATAAGTTGTCAAAAACTGGTCCAATAGATTTTTCGGACATTGTAAAACCTTTTCTCTCTGAGTTTGTACTATCTGAAAGTAGAGCCAAAACTCCCCTATTTCCCAACTCTGCAATACGTCCTAAATCCATTTCTTGGCCATCTATTGGTGTGTAGTCCACTTTAAAGTCTCCTGTGTGAACTACTGTTCCTACCGGAGTATGAATTGCAAGCATTACAGCATCTGGAATACTATGTGAACTTCTAATAAATTCAACTTGCATTTTGCCAAAGTTTACAGTTTCACCTTGATTTACAACATTTACTTCAACTTGATTTCTTGTATGATGTTCCTCGAGTTTATGTTCAATTAATTTAACTGTAAGTTTTGTTGCGTAAATAGGCATATTAACTTGTTTTAAAACATATGGTATAGCACCAATGTGGTCCTCATGACCATGTGTTATTACCAAACCTTTTATTTTGTCCTTATTTTTTATTAAATAAGTTACATCTGGAATTACTAAGTCAACACCAAGCATATCGTCTTCTGGGAATTCTAGTCCGCAGTCAACGAGTACTATTTCATCTTCATACTCAAATACTGTAATATTTTTACCAATTTCATCAATTCCACCTAAAGCAATTATTTTTAAATTACTCTTTTTAAATGAAAAATCCATCTTATTTCTACTTGTTCTTTTTGTATAGTTTCTTCTTGTCTTTTTAAAGTCTGTTCCTTCATGTTTTTTTGACTCTTCGTTTTCCAAATGCTTTGGTTCTAACGCTTCGAATCCCACATCTATGAAAGATTTGTTTCTCTTCTCTACTGTTTTTAATGATGTATTTTCTTTTTCTATCTGTGTTTTTTCTCCTTTTCTTTCAAAATTTTTGTATGTTTTTTTATAATTTATTCTATCTGATTTATTCTCAGATAATTCTTTTGTGTTATTTTCCATAAATTAATCTCTCCTTTTATGATATTTTTTTGCATTCTCACACGCAAAAATAGCTTTAAATAAAATTTAATTATACGTTCAAAAAAGATAGTTTTAGCATCTTAAACTACCTAATTTTAAATTATATAGTCTCATTCAATATAATTTAAAATAATATTCAAAATATTCAATTATCTCATTCTTTAAACATTATAAATAAATCTCTTCTTTATCTTACAGATTATTTTATTGCATAGTTTACACTACAATAAAAACA
The DNA here is from genome assembly GCA_944392415.1 of uncultured Clostridia bacterium. Taxonomy (GTDB): domain Bacteria; phylum Bacillota; class Clostridia; order TANB77; family CAG-508; genus CAG-793. Next base: position 4,692 of record CALXWN010000072.1, read on the forward strand.
GCATTTATCCATAAGATAACAACTGTTTATTATTATACTATATCTTTTTGTGGAAGTCAAGTGTTACTTGTTTTATGTATACTTATCTATTAAAGTTCTAATTGCAAATTTTTGCGAATACAATTAAGCAAAAGTATTTCAATTTAGAAGGAGCAATATCTATATGAAAGGTGTTTCAATCGAAGAACGTGCAATACATTTAGCACAATATATTATAGATTCAAAAGATACAGTAAGAGGAACTGCGAAAAAGTTTGGAATATCCAAAAGTACAGTACACACCGAAGTAACATTCCAGAACGGTA
>CALXWN010000073.1:0-4907 GCA_944392415.1 uncultured Clostridia bacterium
GCAAAAGTATTAGATAAACTAAAATTTGCTGAAAATAGAAATAGAATAGAAACAACGGACTTTTTAGACTTAAGAGAACAAGCAATTGTAAAAGAAATGCTAGAGTTAAGAAAAAGCAATAATTATAAATTTTGGGGTGGCTATGAAGATGCAGAAAGAAATATAGTAGTTTTTTCAAATAATCTTGAGTTTATAAAACAAGAAGAAATAAATAATTTTCTTGCTATAATTAGAATAACCTTGCCAAATAATCTATTAGGGCAGTATGAACATAGAATTTATTTAGGTGGATTAATGAAATTAGGCATTAAAAGAGAAAAGATAGGAGATATAATTGTAAGATATGATGGTGCAGATATTATTGTTAAAAAAGATTTGGCAGAGTATTTGCAAAATAATTTAAAAGGACTTACAAGATTTCAAAAATCAAAGATAGAAATTAAAAGCATAGAAGAACTTATTTATATAAAGCCAGAAAAACAAATTATAAAAATAAATGTACCATCTATGAGATTAGATTGTATAGTAGGAGAACTTGCAAGATGTTCAAGAAATGATGCAAATAAGTTATTAGAAGCGGAGAGAGTTTTTGTGAACTTTAAAGAAGAAATAAGATCTTCTAAAAATGTAAGTGAAGGAGATTTTATTACAATTAGAGGAAAAGGCAGATTTAAAATTAATAAGATTGTAGGCTCTACAAAAAAAGGCCGTATTTCATTGGAAGTTGAAAAATAAAACTGTTTAGCAGTATAAACTTTGCAAATCTAAATATATACATATAGTATGAATAAATATTTTGCCAACTTTAAGGTATATATCTTTAAAATTGGGCAATAATCTGTATAACATATTTTTTATAGTGACAATCTACCATGCAAAGATAAAAGTTTGCAGTAGTTAAAAATACTTTGTTAAAAGGAGGAAATATATGTATGCAGATTATATTGAAAATGTAGAAGGAATGCAAATTTTGGATTCAAGGGGAAATCCTACAGTACAGGTTAAGGTTACATTAGAAAGTGGAGCAGAAGGCGTAGCTATGGTTCCATCAGGGGCTTCTACTGGTAGTTTTGAAGCGGTAGAATTAAGAGATGGAGATATGCAAAATTTTAATGGTCTTGGTGTTGGCAAGGCTGTGGAAAATGTTAATAAAAAAATTGCAAAAACAATAATTGGAGAAAATGTATTTGACCAAAAATATATTGATGACCAAATGATAAAATTAGATGGAACTCCAAATAAATCAAAACTTGGTGCTAACGCTATTTTAGGTGTATCTTTAGCAATTGCAAGAGCAGGGGCTAATAGTTTGCAAATGCCATTATATCAATATATAGGAGGAATAAACTCATATAAAATGCCACTTCCTATGATGAATATATTAAATGGTGGAAAACATGCAAATAACAATTTAAACATACAAGAGTTTATGATAGTTCCTGCTGGAGCAGATAGTTTTAAAGAAATGCTCCAAATGTGCGTGGAAGTTTACAAAGTGCTTAAAGAAGTACTAAAAAAGAGAGGACTAGTTACATCAGTTGGTGATGAAGGCGGGTTCGCTCCTGACTTAGAAAATGATGAAGAAGCCATAGAATTAATTTTAGAAGCAATAGGAAAAGCAGGCTTTAAAGAGGGAAAAGATTTTAAATTAGCACTAGACGTAGCAAGTACAGAAATGCACGAAGCAGCTAAAAAGATAAACAAAGAGGGATATTATTTTTGGAAAACTGACATATATAAAACAAAAGCTGAAATGATAGACTATATAATAGATTTAGCAAGTAAATATCCAATAATGTCAATTGAAGATGGATTAGCAGAAGAAGATTGGAAATCATGGAAGGAACTTACAAAAAGAATTGGAGATAAAATACAGTTGGTTGGAGATGATTTATTTGTTACAAATCCAAAAAGATTGCAAAAGGGAATAGATGAAGAAGTAGCAAATGCAATACTAATTAAACCAAATCAAATTGGAACTTTAACGGAGACATTAGAAACAATGAACTTGGCAAAAGAAAATGGATATAATACAGTTATTTCTCATAGGTCTGGTGAAACAGAAGATACTTTTATAGCTGATTTAGCAGTAGCCTTAAACGCTGGGCAAATAAAGACAGGAGCACCTTGTAGAACAGATAGAGTATGCAAATACAATAGACTTCTTAATATAGAACATAAAATAATGTGATTAAATTTATAGATTATTAAAAAAACAAAATATCATAAAAATTTTCATTTATATGTTATTTAAAAATTATAACAAAAATCTTAATATTATCTTAAATATTCTGTTTATATTGACATTAGCACCTTAAACATCATATAATATATTTTAAGGGGAGACACGATAAATAGCATAATGCTATCTAAATGTTAATATAAACGGAGTATTTTAATGAAAGAAAAAATAAAATCATTAAACAGAGCAAAAGATAACTCAAATTTATACAATAGATTTGATAATGTAGAAATGGTGATAAACCAAGAAAAAGAATATTCAATAGGCGAAAATAAGCTTTTTTTAGAAAAAGCAATGAATGATAAAGAATACATGGAAATAGTAAAAGACATAATCAATAATCAAACTGTTGCCGATATGAAAAAATACAGGCAACATTATGATGTAAATACATTTGAACATTGCTTAAATGTATCATACATAAGCTATAGAATATGCAAAAAATTAAATTTAGATTATAAATCAATGGCAAGAGCTGCAATGCTACACGACTTATTCTTGTATGATTGGAGAAATAGTAAAAAAGAATTAAATCTAGATGGTTATCACGCATTTGTACATCCAAAAATAGCATTAGAAAACGCCTCTAAGCTATATAACTTAAACGACAAAGAAAAAGACATAATAGTAAAACATATGTGGCCAGTAACGTTGGCACTTCCAAAATATAAAGAAACATTTATTATAACTTTAGTAGATAAATACAGTGCTCTTCAAGAGTCGGCACAATATTATAGAAATAGGATAGAATCTAAAAAGTTATTTAAATATGTATACATATTTTTAGGACTAATATTTCTTAATAAATTAATTTAGTTTTAGACATTTTTTCTAATAAATTGAATGTTTAAAAAATGAAATTAAAGAAAGATTAATAGAAGAAGTCTCAATATACATTCTCTCTCATTTCGCCGCACGGGTCGATTCACTCCAGCTTGAACGTTACGCTTCGCTTCTACGTCGCCTGCACTCACTTGAAATGTTCGTGAAGTATATTGAGACTTCTTCATAGTATATATTTTAAAAGAAAATCATTAAAATTTCTTCAAAATTTCATTCCATAAATCTTCTGAGTAAATTTTTCTTTCAGAAGAGAAAGGCATAAACAATAAATCATGTAAAGGATTAAGTCTATCTTGAATATTTTCTACACTATCATTAACTTTGGTCACAGCAATTTTATCTGCTTTATTAGCAATGATTATGCAAGGTAAATTTTGACTTATAATGTAATCATACATTAATTTATCATTACTAGTTGGGTTGTGTCTAATATCAACAAGAAATAGAATTAAAGCAATATTTGGACATTTTTGTAAATATTCTTCAATAAAATTGCCAACTTCTACTTGCTGAGCCTTAGACATTTTGCTAAAACCATATCCAGGCAAATCAACAAAATAAAATTCATTAGTAGTTAAATTAATAGAACTATTATTATTAGAATCAGCATTGGCAAAACTATTGTTATTATTATCTTGCTTAATAGAGACTTTATAAAAATTAATTAATCTTGTTTTACCAGGTTCACTACTAGTCCTAGCTAATTTTTTTCGATTAACCATTGTATTAATAAAAGATGATTTACCAACATTTGATTTACCAACTAATACAATTTGAGGTAAATTATCTTTAGGATATTGCCTAGGGTTGGTAGCAGATATTGTAAACTCTGCATTTTTTATTATCATAATTTAATCCTTTCCATTTTACGATGGGGACGGTCCTTTTCGTAAAATTTTACGTTTTGCTCCGTCCCCATCGTAAAAAATTATGGTACTAATTTCTTTGTTCCACCCATATATGGCCATAAAACTTCTGGAATATCAACACTTCCGTCAGGATTATAGTGGTTTTCAAGAAGTGCAATAAGCATTCTAGGTGGGGCAACAACAGTGTTGTTTAAAGTGTGTGCAAAATAGTTTCCTTTTTCACCTTTTATACGTATTCCAAGTCTACGAGCTTGGGCATCTGTTAAGTTTGAACAACTGCCAACTTCAAAATATTTCTTTTGTCTAGGAGACCATGCTTCAACATCGCAAGATTTAGCTTTTAAATCTGCTAAGTCTCCACTGCAACATTCTAAAGTTCTTACTGGAATATCCATACTTCTAAATAATTCAACAGTATATGACCATAATTTGTCATACCAATTCCAACTGTCTTCTGGTTCGCAAACAACAATCATTTCTTGTTTTTCAAATTGGTGTATACGATAAATACCACGTTCCTCAATACCATGTGCACCTTTTTCTTTTCTAAAGCATGGAGAGTATGATGTCATAGTATATGGCATATCTTTTTTATCTAAAATTTGTCCTTTAAATTTTCCTATCATTGAATGCTCGCTTGTACCGATTAAGTATAAATCTTCGCCTTCAATTTTGTACATCATGGCATCCATTTCTTCAAAAGACATAACTCCACTTACAACATCTCCATGAATCATGTATGGTGGGATGCAATAAGTAAATCCTTTATTTATCATAAAATCTCTAGCATAAGCAAGTACTGCTGAATGAAGTCTTGCAATATTGCCTGTTAGATAGTAAAAGCCATTACCAGCAACACGACGAGCTGCGTCTAAGTCAATACCACTAAGCTTTTCCATAATATCTGTATGGTAAGGAATTTCATAATCTGGAACAACTGGTTCACCGAACTT
>CALXWN010000074.1:0-4859 GCA_944392415.1 uncultured Clostridia bacterium
TCATCTATATTAATATAAACTGTTTGGTAATTCTTTTTCTCATCTATCATCACAAATACCTCACTTATTAACTAAATATCGTCTTGTTAATTATAATATGTATTCGCTAATAAGTAAAGAGTTTTTCAACTATTTTATGATATTATTTTCCCTCTTCATATATTTTTAATATTTCATCTGTATAACTTCCATCATTTTTATATATTATTAATGGCTTCTCTACTTTAAGGAAAGAATTTGCATATTTTACAGCTTTTATTAATACTAAATTTGCATCTTTATCTATTTTAGGATATACAAATCTTATTCTTTTTGGTTCTAACCTATATTTTCTTAATATTTCTATTATTTCATTAAGCCTTTCAGGTCTGTGCACCATATATATTGCACCATTATCTTTTAATAATTTACTTGCTACTTTTATCCATTCATCTAAGTCTACTGTTGTTTCATGTCTTGAAATTATTTGTTTATCTTTTTGATTTATAATTCCCGTACCTTTTTTCTTATATGGTGGATTTGTTACTACATAGTCAAAAGAGTTTTTTTCTAAACTAAGATTTTGTATATCTTCATTAACTATGCTCATTATATTTTGTAGATTATTTAATTCAACACTTCTTTTAGCCATTTGAGCTACATCCTTTTGAACTTCAACGCCGACTATTTTTGAAGCTTCCACTTTTTTACTAAGTAATATTCCTATAATTCCTGTGCCTGTTCCTAAATCTACTATTGAACTATGCTTTTTCATATCCTTTGCAAATTCTGTAAGTAAGACACTATCTATACCAAAGCAAAAGCCTTCTGTGTTTTGAATTATTTTTAAACCTTTATATTGTAAATCATCTATTCTTTCCATAATAGTTTTAGTATAGCATATTTCTGGTAAAAAATAAACCCTTTAAATCATAACATTTAAGGGTTTATTAAAATTTTATTACTATTCACAGCTATACATCTTAACTAAGTCTCCAATATACATTCTGCCGCATTTGCTTCGAGGTTTCGCTATTCGCGAAAACTCTCGCTCGCTGCCACTCCGCTCCTACGTCGTCTGCGTTCGCTGAAATGCTTTAGAACATATATTGGAGACTTTATATAAATAATATAACTGTGAATAGTAACAAACTTTACTTTCTTACAAATGCCTCTTTCATATTATCTTGTTCTTCACCATCAATTAAAAACTTTACGCTATTTACTTCTTTTAATTCAGTTAAAGAATTTACTATAGAATAAATTGCGTTTGTTCCACTACTATTTAAAAAATCCTTAGATAAATCAACAGTAACACAGTCCCCATTAAGTTCTGCCTTATTAACTTTAGTTCCTTCAGGTATAGGATTTTGTAAATTCTCACTATTTGGTCCTAATATTAATAAATTTACTATATATAAATATGGATTATCCACCAAATCTTTGGCATCAACTTTTTTCTCTTCTGTTACTAATTGCATACTCTCTTTATCTTCAAAATATAATGTGATTGCGGTTTGCCTCATTTGTTCTTCTGAAATCTCTTCTTCTGGCTCAATTACAGTTTCATTTTCCACATTTTCTACCACTTCTGTGGAAAAATTTAAAACAATTAATATAGCCAATATAGAAATAATAGCAATAATTATAACTACCTTTAAAATAAACATTTTTTTCATATACATTTTGTCCTTCCTTTAAAGATTTTTCTATCAAATACTATGAAATAAATAATCTAAATATAACTTAATTTTTATATTTTCGTAAAAAACACATATAACTCATTTTTGCGAGAATTACAGTATTATTAGGCATTTTGCCAATCTTTAGTTATTGACAAATAAGTCTTTTGCATATACAATATGGTAGAGATTTTGTGTTCTTATTTTTTTATAAATAAGGATATAAAATTTAGGTTTATAGGTAACCTTAAAAACCTAAATTTTTAAATAAGGTGAATTTTATATGAGTAATACATTACATGTTGGTCTTGACGTTGGTTCAACAACAGTTAAAATCGTTGTAATGGACGAAGACCTAAATATTATATACGAAAATTACCAAAGACATTTTTCAGATACTAAAAATACAGTATGCCAAGTTTTAGAAAAACTTGCCGAAGATTATAAAGATTATACATATACAATAGCTTTAACAGGTTCTGGTGCTATGTCAGCAGCAAGATTTTTAGACCTACCTTTTATACAAGAGGTTGTTGCTTGTAAAAGAGCTGTTGAAAAATACATACCTCAAACAGATGTAGTTATTGAGCTTGGTGGAGAAGATGCTAAAATAGTGTACTTTGGTAAATCAATTGAGCAAAGAATGAATGGTACTTGTGCAGGTGGTACAGGTGCATTTATAGACCAAATGGCATCACTTTTAAATACTGATTCTCAAGGTCTAAATGAACTTGCTAAGAAGCATAAAATGATTTATCCAATAGCTTCTCGTTGTGGAGTTTTTGCAAAAACTGACGTTCAACCACTCTTAAACGAAGGTGCAGATAAAGAAGATATTGCTGCTTCAATTTTCCAAGCAGTTGTTAATCAAACAATAAGTGGATTAGCTTGTGGTAGACCTATAAGAGGAAATATAGCATTTTTAGGAGGTCCTTTAAATTATTTATCTGAATTAAGACAAAGATTTATTGAGACTTTACATTTAACACCTGAACAAACAATAGTTCCTGAAAATGCACATTTACTTGTTGCAAAGGGTGCAGCTTTAGATTCAATAGAAAATAAACCTATTTCTAATGAAAAACTAAAAGCTAAAATTCAAATGTTAAAAGCATCTCATGATTCTACATCAACACCACTTGAACCATTATTTGTAACAGATGAAGACTATAAAGAATTCAAAGAAAGACATGACAAAGATAAAGTTGAAAAAGGTAATTTAAAAAACTTTAAAGGTGATTGCTTTATTGGTATAGATGCTGGTTCAACAACTACAAAATTAGTTGTTACAGATAGCAATGATAGACTTTTATATTCATTATATCGTAGCAATGAAGGTAATCCTCTAAAAAGCGTTATGCAAATGCTAAGAGATTTATACAAAGTATTACCTAAAGATGCAAAAATAAGATATAGTGGTGTAACTGGTTATGGTGAAAAATTAATTCAAACTGCTTTAAATGTTGATTTGAATGAAATAGAAACAATTGCACACTACACAGCAGCACAAAGATTTTTGCCTGATGTTACTAGTATTGTAGATATTGGTGGTCAGGATATGAAATATATCAAAATTAAAGATGGCACAATCAACAATATTATGCTTAATGAAGCTTGTTCATCAGGTTGTGGTTCATTTATAGAAACTTTTGCAAAAAGCTTAAATTTATCTATTGAAGATTTTGTAAAAGCTGCTCTAGAATCACGTAATCCTGTTGATTTAGGTTCAAGATGCACAGTATTTATGAACTCTAAAATAAAACAAGCTCAAAAAGAAGGCTCAACAGTAGGAGATATTTCAGCTGGACTTTCATATTCAGTTATAAAAAATGCTATTCAAAAAGTTATGAAAGTAAGAGATGTAAATACACTTGGTAAACATATAGTTGTTCAAGGTGGTACATTCTATAATGATGCTGTTTTACGTGCATTTGAACTTATTGTTGGTAAAGAAGTTATAAGACCAGATATTGCAGGTTTAATGGGTGCTTATGGTGTAGCTATACTCGCTAGAAAACAATTTGAAGCAAACATGGATATGGAATATATGTCTAAAATATCTAAAGAAGAAGATTTAGATAAATTAAAAATTGAAACTTCTCATGTTCGTTGTAATGGATGTGAAAATCATTGTTTACTTACAATTAATAAATTTAGCAATGGTCAAAGACATATTTCCGGAAATAGATGTGAAAAAGGAGAAGGAATAGTTACAGGAAAAAAAGAATTACCAAACCTTTACAAGTACAAATTTGAAAGATTATTTAACTATACTCCACTAGAAGAAAAAGATGCAAAACGTGGAACAATTGGCATTCCTAGAGTTTTAAATATGTATGAAGATTATCCTTTCTGGTTTACATTCTTAACTAAACTTGGTTTTAGAGTAGTAGTATCAGAAAAGAGTAATAGAAAAACATACGAAAAGGGTATGGAATCAATGCCATCTGAATCAGTTTGCTATCCTGCAAAACTTTCACATGGGCATATTATAAGTTTAATTAATAAAGGTATTAAAACAATATTTTACCCTTGTATGCCATTTTCAAGAAAAGAATACACAAAAGCAGATAACCATTATAACTGCCCAATAGTTATATCTTACTCAGAAGTATTAAAAAATAATATTCCTGAATTAAAAGAAAAAGGTATAAATTTCTTAAATCCATTTTTACCTTTTGAACCAAAGAAGTTGGCTGAAACAATAATGTCTTTACCTGAATTTGAAGAATATAATTTCACTAAAAAAGAATTATTAGAAGCTGCAAAAGAAGCTGAAACAGAGTATCAACATTTCAAAGATGATGTTCGCAAAAAAGGTGAAGAAGCTTTAGAATATATGGAAAAGAATAATGTTCATGGCATTGTTTTAGCAGGTAGACCATACCACGTAGACCCTGAAATAAATCACGGTATAGATACACTTATTACAAGTTTAGGATTATGCGTATTATCTGAAGATAGTATAAGTAATCAAACAGAAGTAAAAAGACCAATTAGAGTTGTTGACCAATGGGTATATCATGCAAGACTTTATGCAGCAGCAGACTTTGTTGGCAAACATGATAATTTAGAATTAGTACAATTAAACTCATTTGGTTGTGGTGTAGATGCAGTAACAACTGACCAAGTTGAAGAAATATTATCAAGCTTTGATAAAATGTACACATTAATAAAAATAGATGAAGTTAATAACTT
>CALXWN010000075.1:0-4833 GCA_944392415.1 uncultured Clostridia bacterium
ATTTAAAACTTTTGGTATTTTGAACATATTTCTTTCTTTTTCTGGTGCATTTTCCATTATGCCTTCTTTGTTATCAAAATCGATTATTTCATCTTTTCTAAAAACATTTGAATTATCATTTGCACCTATTGTTTCATCTAAATTCTTTAAATCTACTGAATTTAGTAATTCAGTATAATTTAATATGTCTTGTAAATTGTTTAGGTATTTATCTACTTCTTCGTCTTTTATTTTTAAATCTGCTAAATTTGCAATGTGTAATAATTCTTCTTTACTAACTGTCATTTTTTTACCTCTATTCTTTTAATTTTTTGTAAATAGAACTTTTTTCTATTATGCAAAAGCAAATAATTTTAAATATTATTTGCTGTTTCTTTTTCATCGATTAACTCATTTGTTTGTACTTTCTCATTTAATCTATTTAACCCATTTGTATTTTTGGTATTATTTGTTTCATTTAAATTTTCTTCATTTTCAAGATTATTTGCATTAGTATCTGAGTTATTTATTGAATCTTCGTCTTCTATACTAAATAAACTTTGTCCTTGTGCTGTCGTATCACTATTATTCACATACTTGTCTTCTATTTCCTCATATATTGTATTCATATCTCCATCATATGAATTTGCAATTATTTGAGTTTCTTCTAGTTGTGCTCTTCTTCTAGATGATGTATATATAAAGAAGCTAGATAATATTATTACTATAAAAAATACCGTTACTAATACTATCATTGTTACAGAACCTTTTTCTTCTCGTTTCATTTGTTCCTCTCTTTCTTGTGATTTTTTATCACTATACGATTTTAATAATTATACCAATATTATATCAAAAATCTTTATACATTAATACCTTATTAATGTATTTTTTAGTTTTTCTGTAATAGTTTCTTTATTCTGTATTTAATTTTTACTTTATCTTTTTAACTGTTTTAGTACTCGTCTTTGTTTTTTTTCTTAGTACTCGTTTTATTTTTTGTTCCTGCCTTTTTAGTTCTAGTTTTCTTTGTTTTATTTTTTGTTTCTTCTTTTTCTGGTTCCCACTTTTCTCCTGGTTTTGGCTTATTCCAAGATATATAATTACAAGATTTTGGGTTGTTCTCACAAATATAATATTTTTTGCCTCTTTTTGTTTTTCTTACATGTACTTCTCCTCCACATACCGGACAAGGTACATCTATTTTTTCCACAAATGGTTTTACATTTTTACATTCAGGGTAACCCGGGCAAGCTAAGAATTTGCCATATTTTCCATATTTAACGACCATCATTCTTCCACATTTTTCACATGGAATGTCTGTAACCTCTTCTTCTAACTTCACATGTTCTAATTCTTTATCTACTTTTTCCACTTCTTGTTCAAAAGGTGTGTAAAACTCTCTTATAACTTGTTTCCAAGGTTCTTTTCCTTCTGCTATTTCATCAAATTGATTTTCTATATCTGCTGTGAATTCTACGTTTATTATTTCCTTGAAATTTTCTGTTAATAATTTATTTACTACCTTACCCAAGTCTGTTGGTACAAGTTGCTTTTGTTCTTTTTGAACATATCTTCTATCTAATATTGTTGATATTATTGTAGCATAAGTACTTGGTCTTCCTATACCTTTTTCTTCTAATGCTTTTACTAAACTTGCTTCTGTATATCTTGGAGGTGGTTCTGTAAAGCTTTGTTTTGCATCTAATTTTCCTTTTTTAACTTCTTCGTCTTTTACTAAATCAGGCATGTGGCTTTCTTCGTCTTCGTTTTTGGCGTCATCTCTGTCTTCTACATATAATGTCATAAATCCTTTGAATTTAAGTGTTTGCCCACTAGCTCTAAAATTATAATTATTTGCGTCTATATTTGCAGATATTGTATCATAAATTGCTGGTGCCATTTGACTTGCGATAAATCTATTATATATTAGTCTATATAATTTAAATTCATCTGGTGTTAGTGAGTCTTTTATTTTTTCTGGTTCTAAATCTATATATGTTGGTCTTATACCTTCATGTGCATCTTGAGCTCCAGCCTTTGTTCTATAATATCTATTTTCATAATAGTTTGCACCATATTTATTTGTAATATGTGCTTTTGCAGCATTTCTTGCTTCTTCTGAAATTCTTGTTGAGTCTGTTCTCATATATGTTATTAAACCAACTGTTCCTCTATCTGCTACTTTTACACCTTCATAAAGTCTTTGTGCAACTTGCATTGTTTTTCTAATAGGAAAGCTTAATTTTCTTGAAGCTTCTTGTTGCATTGTACTTGTTGTAAATGGTGGTGCTGGTGTTCTTTTCTTCTCACCTTTTTTTACATCTGTTACAATGTATTTTGCATTTTTTAAGTTTTGCAAAATTTCATCTACTTCTTCTTTTTTATGAAGCTCTATTTTTTTGCCATCTTTTCCATAAAATCTAGCTATAAATTTATCATCATTTTTTGAAAGTGTAGCTAAAATGTTCCAATATTCCTCTGGTACGAAACTTTCAATTTCATTTTCTCTGTCTACAATTAGCTTTACTGCAACTGATTGTACTCTACCTGCTGATAAACCTCTTTTTACCTTTTTCCAAAGTATTGGACTTATTTTGTAACCTACTATTCTATCTAACACACGTCTTGCTTGTTGTGCATCTGTTAAATTTTTATCTATCTTTCTAGGTTTTTTCATTGATTCTTTTACTGTTTCTTTTGTAATTTCATTGAATGTAACTCTACAAACAGCATCTTCAGGTATGCCTAAAAGATACGCTAAATGCCAAGCAATTGCCTCACCTTCACGGTCAGGGTCAGTTGCTAAGTATACTACTTTTGCATTTTTCGCATCCTTTTTTAAACTATTTATTAAATTCGCTTTGCCTCTAATGTTGATATATTGAGGTTCAAAATCATGTTCTACATCTACACCTAGTTTTGATTTAGGCAAATCTCTAACATGTCCCATTGAAGCAACTACTTTTACATTGCTTCCTAAAAACTTTTTTATTGTATTTGCTTTTGAAGGAGATTCCACAATTATTAATTTGTCTGCCATTTTTTAATCCTCTCATTTTTTTAGAATTCACAGTATTTTTTAGAAAGCTACAATATATATTCTGAAGCTTTTAGCACCCTATTGTAATATTACATTTTCAATTCTTCATAAATTTTATCTTCTACATTTTCTATAGATAGCTTATGAGCATTTTCACCCATTTGCTCTAGCAGCTTTCTATCTTTCGTCAATTCAATTATTGTAGCATTTAAAGCCTCAGCTGTCAAGTCTTTATCTAGTATTACCTTTGCAGCATTTTGTTTTTCTAATGCCCTTGCATTATATTCTTGGTGATTTTCTGCTGCAAATGGAAATGGTATGAATATTGCTGGTTTTCCAACGTTTTCTATTTCTGTAACTGTCATTGCACCACTCCTTGAAACAATTAAATCAGCTATATTCATTATTTCTTCCATATTATATATGTATGGCATTACTTTTATACCATATAATTTATCTATATCAATATTTTCTTTTATTAAATCTTGTTTTATTTTTTCGTATTGTTCTGGTCCTGCAGCCCAAATTATTTGATAATTCGTATTCATTTTATTTTTTATAATGTCTGTCATACTTTTATTTATACTTTGAGCACCTTGACTTCCACCAAAAACTAATATCAATGGCTTTTCTTTTAAAAATCCTAATTCTTGTTTTTTGGTATCAATTTCAGCTTTGCTTAAATTGATTTTCTTTACCTTTGTTGGTGTACCTGTAAAAATAATTTCTTTTGCTTTTGGCAATCTATTTTTTGCTTCTTTAAATCCTACTAGAATTTTTTTTGCATTTTTTGAAAGTATTTTTGTAGATACACCTGGAAGTACATTACTTTCATGTATTATGTATGGTATTTTTAACTTTTTGGCTGCTATACATACTGATATGCAAATATATCCTCCTGTTCCTATTACTAAGTCTGGTTTAAAACTTTTAAGTATATTTTTTGCCTCTGTAATAGAATGAATAGTTTTTGCTAATCTTTTAACATTTTTTAAGCTTAATTCTCTGGATATACCATATGAATCTATTGTTTTAAGTTCATAGCCTGCCCTTGGAACTAAATTTGTTTCTAGTCCTCTTTTTGTTCCTATAAATATTATCTTAGAGTTTGGTTCTTCTTTCATTATTTTATTAGCAATTGCTATTCCAGGATTTATATGTCCTCCTGTTCCTGCAGCAGCTATTACAACTTTCATAAATCCTCCTTTTTTTGGTTGGGGACGGTTCAAAAATTATATTTTTTTCGCTGACCTAGATATATTCATAAGTATTCCCATTGCTGATAGTAAAATAACTAGTGAACTTCCTCCATAACTTAAGAAAGGAAGTGATATACCTGTATTTGGTATTGAGTTTGTTACAACTGCAATGTTTAATATTACTTGTATTGCTATTAGAGCTGTTATGCCAATTGCAATTAGGCTACCAAAATTGTCTTTTGCCCTTATAGCTATGAGTACGCCTCTTACTATTAAGACTGTAAATAGTGCAAGAACTATGGCACATCCAACAAATCCTAGTTCTTCGGCTAAAATAGCGAATATGAAGTCATTGTGTGCTTCTGGTATGTATAAGTATTTTTGAGTACTTTCTCCTAATCCTACCCCAAATAGTCCTCCTGAACCTATTGCATATAATCCTTGAACTGTTTGATAAGATGTTCCACTTGTATTTGCCCATGGATCTAACCATGCCATAATTCTGTCTGACCTAAAGCTACTCATTAGCTTATCTTTTACAAAAGGAAAAGCTATTGCACAAGCACCTAAAACTCCTCCTGCTATTTCTAACATATATCTAAGTTTACATCCACT
>CALXWN010000076.1:0-4773 GCA_944392415.1 uncultured Clostridia bacterium
CTTTTTAAAATCTTTAAGAGCCTTCTCCAAACTGAGAAAGCTCTAATTTTTTTATTTAAAAGTATTAAACAGTAACTAATAAATGTTCGTGTTACAATTCGCAGCTTGTATTTTACATAATTAAATGATATAATCAAACTATACTTGGCATAAAAAGACTTATGATGACAACCACCAAGGAGGATTTATATATGTTTACAGACATGCTCTACTATCTAGGGTTCTTACCCAAAATAGTCCAAATTGGCATACTAATTGTATGTGCATTAGTCGGCTTCCAAACACTTAAAACTTCGAGCAACTATTTAAATCAACCTATTCTTGTCTTTTTGTGTTACTATACAATGGCAAGATTTATCAAGTTTTTATTTGGTACAAACAATTCTACTGAAGCCTTATGGATTATACTCATAATTTACTTTGGGTATATGCTGTTTGTTCGGTTAGGTCTATGGGGAATAGTGATTTCAATTATTATACTGCTATGTATAAATGGTTTAAATATTTACTCAACAATATTATCTCATCCTATTTTTAACATAGCAGTCACATTGATTGCAATACACATCATTTGCAGTTTCATGGATATTAGCCTTTTTAGGGAAATAGTTTATTTAATTTTATCTATTCCTTTACTAATATTCATTAATCCGGCAATGATTGTTGAAGCAGTATTTTTGTTTGAAATATTAATAAGATGCATCTTCAAAAGTCATATATGCATTGACGGTATTGCAAAGTTCTTTTGCTTTATAGTCACCTGTTTTATTGGTGTTTATCTAATAGAACTAGCATTTGCACATTTTTGGCTATCTCTCATAATCCTACTCGTTATCAGCTTTATACTAAAAACTATATCATAAGTCTTTCTCCTGAACCTCTGCGGTTCAGGAGTTTTTCTTCTTATATTTGCAAAATGCCTATGTGAGTGCCTAAATCTTTGCTTTAGGTAACTCCTTCTTTATGATAATTCTTCTACTATTGCATTTTTGTCTATGCCATAATATTTTATCAAATCTTCTGCTCTACCAGATCTTCCAAAAGTGTCATCTATTCCCATTCTAACTAATTTTTTGGGATAATTATCTGTTAATACTTCACTTATTGCACTTCCTAATCCACCTATTATACTATGATCTTCTACTGAAATTAATTTTTTTGTTTCTTTTGCACATTTAATTATTAAATCTTTGTCTATTGGTTTTATTGTGTGAATATCTACAACCCTTACATCTATTCCCTGTTCTTTTAATATTTTTTGAGCTTCTATCGCTTCGGATACAGTTACTCCTGTAGCAAAAATAGTTGCATCAGTACCATTTCCAATTTGAATACCTTTTCCAATTTCAAACTTTGCCTTTTCATCATAAATGCTTGGTACTTTATATCTTGAAAGTCTTAAATACACAGGTCCATTGTATTTTGCTATTTCTTTTACAGCCCATTTTGTTTCTATATCATCTGATGTAGACATAACAACCATATTAGGTAAGCCTCTCATCAAATTTATATCTTCTAGCATTTGATGAGTTGCTCCATCTTCTCCTACAGTAACACCTGCATGAGTTGCACATATTTTTACATTTAGCTTTGGATATGCTATACTAGTCCT
This sequence comes from uncultured Clostridia bacterium, assembly GCA_944392415.1. Taxonomy (GTDB): domain Bacteria; phylum Bacillota; class Clostridia; order TANB77; family CAG-508; genus CAG-793. The sequence continues at coordinate 1,613 of CALXWN010000076.1, forward strand.
TATTTGGTCATAAACTCTTCCTGTGGCAAATGCTGCAAATGTACTTGCATATGGTATTTTACCACAAGTAGCAAGACCTGCTGATGTACCTATCATATCTGCTTCTGCTATACCTACATTTATAAATCTATCTGGATATTTTTCTTTAAAATATTCTGTTTTTGTTGAGTTATATAAATCTGCATCTAATACAACTACTTTTTTATTTTCCATTCCAAGCTCTTCTAAAGCTCTTCCAAAACTCTCTCTTGTTGCTTGTTTTTCCATAGTTTCCTCTTTCTACCTTTTTTCAAAGATTTATTTTTTATATAGTATATTTATTTTTACTATTTATTTTCTTTTGATTCACTTACCATCTTGCTATCAATTTCTTTGTCTCTTTCCACAAGCTCCTCAATTGCCTTTTGATATTCTTCATCATTTGGTGCTTTTCCATGCCAAGCAACATCTTTTTCCATAAAAGATATGCCTTTGCCCTTTATTGTTTTTGCTAGAATTACAGATGGCTTATCTTTAGTCATATCTGCCACTCCAAAAGCATTTAATATAGAAAATATATCATTTCCATTAATAGTTATTGTATTAAATCCAAAACTTCTAAATTTTTGTTCAATATCTTCTATGTTTAAGCCTTTTATTTCATCTGTACTACCTGTAAGTTGAAGCCCATTGCAATCAACTATAGCACACAAATTGTCTAATTTGTATTTAGAAGCTGTCATTGCCGCTTCCCAAACTTGTCCTTCATCTAATTCACCATCACCTAAAATACAGTACACCCTATATCCCATAGAATCCATTTTTGAAGCTAGAGCCATACCATTTGCAACTGATAAACCTTGTCCTAGCGAACCTGTTGTCATATCCACTCCTTTGACTTTGGTCATATCTGGGTGACCTTGCAAATTGCTATTTATATTTCTAAAAGTTAAAAGGTCTTCTTTTGAAAAATAGCCCTTTTCAGCTAAAGCTGCATAAAGAGCAGCTGAGGCATGACCTTTAGATAAGACCAGTCTATCTCTAGACTCATTATCTGGGTCATCTTTGCTAATATTCATTTCATTAAAATATAAAACAGCCATTATGTCTGCTATAGATAGTGAACCTCCTGGATGCCCTGATTTGGCATAATACACTTCTGTTATAATATCCATTCTAATTCTATTGGCTATTTTCTCTAGTGCTTCATTTTTTGTAATTTTCATGATAAACAGTCCTTTCTTTGGTTAAATTTTTTGCTTAATATTATTGTTTTTTAGTCATAAAACTTTAACTAATCATATTTAAAAATCAAACAATTCTTTGTAAAAAAATCATTTTCTATTTAATATTGTAATTTATTTTTCTTGATAAAATCAGTAATTTGCTCTCCAAGTTCCTCTTCTTTGCCAGTATAATTATGGTTTGCTCCTGCTATATATGAAATATCCTTGTTTTCGTTTTTTATTTTTTCATTAAGCTTTTGTGTCAATTCATCTGCTCCTTGAAAAATAAGTTCATTTATATTTCCCCATCTCATAAATAAAGGCACTTTTATATTATTTAATTCTTTGAAAGTTGTTCTATTATCTCCAAACTTTGCAAAATCTATTTTCTTATTATCCTCTGCATATTGTAGTATGGTATTTGGCCTTACTGGTGGAGTGGATGCATCTAATACAACAAGTTTATCTCCTTTCCCTCTCTTTTTAAGCAATTCAAAGTATGAAATAATTTTTTTGTAGTCTTTACCTAAAACTTGCTTTAAAGCTGTTGGTATATCTACCATTGAAAGTAAAACAATTCCTGTTATTGCATCTAGCATTGTAGTTTCATTATTATTTAAAAATTCATTATAAGTATACACCACCTTTGTACACCCCATGCTATGACCTTGTAAAATAATTTTTTTGTATCCCCTTTTTTGCATTTCTATCATTGCACCCTTTATGTCAAAGTACGAATCGTAAATGTTTTCTGCACCTGAACCATAAAAATGCATATCATTATCCTCTATTCTACCATAATTACATATTATCTCATGACCTCTATTGTTAAAGCAAAAATATGCTATTCCTAAGTCGGTACATTTTTGTGCCAAAACATCATCCCTTCTTTTTAGACAATTGCTTGTTATTCCATGAACTGAAATAAGTACTGTTTCCGTTTTCTTTTTAGGCGTATGTAGCAATCCTATTAAATTTAAATTATCTATTGAATTAAAGTAAACTTTTTCTATTTTCATAAAAACTCCATTCCTTTTAATTATTGCCTTATTTTTAAAAATTATATACTAATGAATATCATTTTTCAAGCAATATTGAGACATATTTAAATTAAGGACGCCCTTTTGTTAAAAGAAACGTCCATAATTTAAAATTATTTTTATTCACTTTCCTAAAGTATTTTTTTGATTTATTTAGAGTATACAACTTCTCCGTATTCTGATATACTCTCTAAAAATCCACTAGGGTCTTCTTCATCTATAATTAGCACTGGCTCTATATCAGTTGATACTCCCACTGTAAATTTGTATAATTTTGCCATATCTTTTAATATATCTTTTGAAATGCTACTTCTAGGAACAACCACTGCCACATCTATATCACTATCTTTTCTATAGTCTCCCCTAGCATAAGAACCGTATAAAATTATTTTATTTACAACCATATTCGCAATTACTACTTTTGCATATTGTTCAACTAATCTTCTAACTTTTGCTTTATCCATTTAATCATCTCCTCAGTTTTAATTATTATCTCTTTACATTTTCCCTTATTTAAAGATTCAAATATATCTTTCTTTTGAGTTGGATATCTAGCCTCTACATTTAATGGTGTAACCATAAATATAAAATCTTTTTGTTCTTCACTCATTGTTTTATATAAGTTACTTTCCTCTGCCAATCTTATTAATTTATGAGTGTAAGGAGGTTGCTCTTTTTTAGTTTTTACGTAATATGCCTTAAAAATTTTTTCTACAGCTTGATTACACATAAAACCAACATATAAAAATCTTTTACTTTTTAACATAGCTTTAGCAGTTTCTAAATCATATTCAGCTAATTCTTTCCAATACTCGACTTTATCAAAATCACTAATTTTAATCGCCTCCCTTTTTCTCTTTTAACTATATTGATATTATATCATGAATATATTAAGAAGTAAAGAAATAAATTAGCT
>CALXWN010000077.1:0-4684 GCA_944392415.1 uncultured Clostridia bacterium
TATGTTATAAAAGAAGCTGAAAAAGAAATGAATATGAAAATTAATTCAGCATACATAACAATACCAGGAAAATATGTTACCATTGTACAAAATAGTGTTACAAAAGAAGCTAAAGATAAATATTCGGGAATATCAGCAAGAGATGTGTCTAGTAGCTTAATGCAAGCAAAAGATATAGATATACCTGAAGGAAAACAAATAATAGATATAGTAATAAATGAATTTGTATTAGAAGATGGAAAAAAAGTCGACGACCCAATAGGAACATTTAGTGGTAAGTTTACACTCAATGCACAAATAATCCTAGCAGAAAAGGATTATATGAGAGCCATAACTAATATATTCAAAAAAGTAGATGTAGATATAGATGGGATGGTCCCAATAACTCTTGCAGAAAAAAATCTTGTACTTGATAGCATGGAACAAAAAGATTATGTAATGTTACTAGACATTGGTGCAGAAACAATGAATATAGGTGTATTTGATGGAGATAGATATGTATACACCAATTCAATACCAGTTGGAGGAAATAACATTACAAACGACTTAGCGGTAGTTTTAGGAATATCACTAGACGAAGCAGAAAGATTAAAAAGACAATATGGCTTAGCACTTAAATCATATATAGATAATGATACAGATGTTGTGCTAAATACTGCAAAAGATGAAAACAACAAAATAGTAAAAAGTTCAGAAATTGTCGAAATAATCGAAGCAAGAGTTGAGCAAATATTTGAATTAGTAAATCAAGATGTTTCTAACCAAGGCATTAAACAAAATATAAATACTGTTGTAATTACAGGACAAGGAATTACAAGCATAAGCAAAAGCGATATAGTAGGAAAAATAACATTAAACATTCCAGTAAAAATGGCAAACAACAAAATTGCAAGTATAATAAAACCAAATTATGCAACTGCATATGCTTTAGTTAGATATATCGCATCAAGACCATTTGCAAAAAATGTATCAAGCAGTTTAGATATAAATTCAGATAAAGGATTCTTTAAAAACATAATAGAAAAAGTAAAAGAATTTTTTTATTCGTAAAATAATAAATAAAAAAGCAAAATAACAAATTACAAAAAATAAAATATAATTTAAAACAAACTGCTAAATTTAAATAAGTCAAACAAAATCAATTATATAAATATATTAGGAGGAAAGCTTTATGTTGATGGATAATAACTATGATGAAAATTACGGAACAGAAGATACAGCTATAATAAAAGTTATAGGTGTTGGAGGAGCAGGTAACAACGCTGTAAACAGAATGGTAGACTCAGGAATAGAAGGAGTTGAATTTGTTACTGTAAATACAGATAGACAAGCGTTGCTTTTATCAAAAGCTGGAACAAAAATTCAAATTGGAGAAAAAATAACAAGAGGATTAGGCGCTGGAGCAAACCCAGATATAGGAGCTCAAGCTGCTGAAGAAAGCAAAGCAGAAATCTCAGAAGCAATAAAAGGTGCAGACATGGTATTCGTTACAGCTGGTATGGGAGGCGGAACTGGAACAGGTGCAGCTCCAATAGTAGCTAGTATTGCAAAAGAAATGGGAATACTTACAATTGCAGTAGTAACAAAGCCATTCACATTTGAAGGAAAGAAAAGACTTACACAAGCCGAAAGAGGAATAGAAAGTCTTAAAGGAAAAGTTGATACTTTAGTAGTAATACCAAATGATAAACTATTACAAATAATAGATAGAAAAACATCAATAGTAGAAGCTTTCAAAATGGCAGATGATGTATTAAGACAAGGTGTTCAAGGTATATCAGACTTAATCAAGGTACCAGGACTAGTAAACCTAGACTTTGCAGATGTTAAAACAATAATGTTAAATACAGGTATGGCACATATGGGTATTGGTAGAGCATCTGGAGAAAACAGAGCAGAAGATGCAGCAAAACAAGCTATCCAAAGCCCATTACTAGAAACAACAATAGAAGGTGCAAGAGGTGTTATCATAAATGTAACAGGTGGTGAGAACCTAGGACTACATGAAGTAAACACAGCAGCAGAACTTGTACAAAGAAGTGTTGACCCAGAAGCAAATATCATCTTTGGTGCAGTAATAGATAAGAGCCTAGATGAAGATATAGTAATAACAGTTATAGCAACAGGATTCGACAAAGAACCAGGAGCAAAAGAAACTAGCATAGGAAAAACTGCATGGCCAACAAAATCATCAACACCAATTCCAAACAATGATGGAGGAACAGACTACTTAGATATACCACCATTCTTAAAAAAGAATAAAAATTTGAATAAATAAAATAAGAAAAGTCTCCAATTCCAATAAAATGGAGGCTTTTTAGATTGACGTTAAGAACTAAATCCAATTTAAATCTTTATATAGCAAGAAATGAGCGAAAAAGATAATAAAAAGTCGCTCATTTTTTATTTTTTTGTCCGTAAATTTGACAGTTTTTTCAATTAATTGAGTCTAAAATAAGGATAACAATTACAATATGAACTTTTGCTACAAAACATATATTGGAGCATACATAAAAAGTATTGTAAGTTTGAAAATGGAGAAATTATGACAGTTTATTTAGATATAGTTTTTGTTGAAAACTTACTAATGAATTACATCATACTTTTTGCCACGGGCTTTATACAAAAAATGCAAATGAAACAGTTAAGACTAATCTTATCTAGTGCATTTGGTGGAGTATATGCAATAATTTCATATTTAAACATTATTCCAATATATTCAAATATATTTATGAAAATACTTCTTTCAATAATAATGATATATATTGCATTTAATCCACCAAATGTTAAAAAAATGTGCAAAACCATACTTTTATTTTACTTAACATCATTCGTAATGGGAGGATGTGCTCTTGCTTTACTTTATATGATAAGTCCTGAAAGCATAGCTTTTAAAGACGGAGTATTAGTTGGAACATATCCAATGAAGATTACAATAGTTGCAGGTTTAGTGGGATTTTGCATAATACAAATAGCATTTCAAATAAATAAAAGGCAATTAAAAAAGAAAGATATGATTTGTAATTTAGAAATAAGTATAAATAAACAAAAATCAGAAGTAAAAGCATATTTGGATTCTGGAAACACTTTAAAAGATCCCATTTCAAAAAAGCCAGTAATAATAGTTGAAAAAGATAAAATAAAAAATTTTGCAAATATAGATTTAGAAAAAATGATAGGAGGTGATGAGCCAAACACAGAAAAACTAAAATTAAAAATAATTCCATTCAATTCAATTGGAAAACAAAATGGAATGTTAATAGGAGTAAAACCAGACTTTATAAAAATAGAGTATGAAGATAGAGAAGAATACATTTATGACGTAGTTATTGGAATGTATGATAAAAAAATAAACAAAGACTATCATGCGCTAATAGGTTTGGAATTGTTGGAAGGAGAAAAACAGGATGAAAGTTTTAGAAATATTGAGCAAAATGTACGAAAAGTACATTCAAAAAGATGAGAATTTTGAAGATATATTTTATATTGGGGGAAATGATAATCTGCCAGCACCATTAGAACCAGAAGAGGAGGCAGAGGAAATAGAAAAGTTATCCAACGGAGACAAAGAGGCAAAAAAGAAGTTGGTAGAACATAATCTTAGACTTGTTGTATACATAGCCAAAAAATTTGAAAACACCGGAGTAGGTTTAGAAGATTTAATTTCAATAGGAACAATAGGACTTATGAAAGCTATAAATACATTTAATAGTAGCAAAAACATAAAACTTGCAACATATTCATCAAGATGCATAGAAAACGAAATATTAATGCATTTAAGAAGGAGCAATAGATTAAAAAGTGAAATATCTATTGATGAACCACTAAACCAAGATGGCGATGGAAATGAGTTATTGCTTTCAGACATATTGGGAACTGATGATGATGTAACATCAAGAGGAGTTGAAGACGAAGTGGATAAAAAATTGCTAAAAGCTTCAATATCTAAATTAAATAGTAGAGAAAAAAATATAATGGAATTAAGATTCGGTTTTAAAACAGGAGAGGAAAAAACTCAAAAAGAAGTTGCAGATATGCTTGGCATATCTCAAAGCTACATATCTAGATTGGAAAAGAAAATTATAAATAAAATGAAAAAAGAAATATTGAGTAAAACAGGATAAATTTTCAGTTGGGAACAGTTCCCAACTGAAAATCAAATCTCTACCAAAATCACATTTTCACCAATGCACTTAATCTTGCTCCACTCAATTACAATCTCGTTGTTACCTGCAAACATACTAAAAGGTTTGCTACTGCCAGGAACTATAATAGAAGTAATACTTCCGGTTTGCAAGTCAGCACACACATCTTGAACAAATCCAAGTTTTTTTCCATCCCTAATATTTATAACTTCTTTATGTCTAAAATCCATACCTTTTTGCCCCATAGAAATCACACCTTTCATACATTATAAAATCTACTATATAATTATATTACATATATGAAGATTTTATGAGAATGAAAATTTATATATTATTTGGCAATTAGACCAAAAATATTAATCGTTAAAGAACCTTAGTATTTGTAATTATCTGTAAAACCTCTTAATGTGATTGATAGCCGTTTTTTCAAGCCTAGAAACTTGAGCTTGAGAAATGCCAACTTCTTCTGCAACTTCCATTTGAGTTTTACACTCAAAAAATCTTTTAGAAATGATAACTTTCTCTTTATCGGTTAACCT